>JAUNRO010000055.1 GCA_030544185.1 Propionibacteriaceae bacterium
CGACGGTGACGAGGACCTGTTCGATGTGGCGTTTGTAGAGCGGGCGAACGAGCAGCAACTCGGTCGCAGCCGCGAACAGCGCGCCGACGATCGCACCAGCCAGGATCGCCAGGCCGAACGAGCCCCATGAGTCCGGGCCCAAGCGCTTGGCGATCGACCACCCGGTGAACGCGGCGAGGGTGAGGAAGGATCCGTGGGCGAAGTTCAGGACGCCCATGAGGCCATAGATGAGCGACAACCCCGAGGACACCAGAAAATAGAGCGCGCCCAGGCCGAGGCCGGTGATCAACAGCAGGACTATCGTGCTCACCCGTTCTCCTTGGTCGTGGGCTCAGCGGCCGGCGCTTCGGTGTGGACCCCCAGCAGGCGCTGGATCATCTCGGGGTCGGCGAACAGTTCGGCGGCGGCCCCGGTGTGCACCACCCGGCCCGAGTCGATGACGACGACCCGCTCGGCGAGCCGCTCCACCACCGTGAGGTTCTGCTCCACGAGCAGGATCGGCGTGGTGTGGGCGGCCTCCGCGAGTGCCTCGGTGACCTCGGCGACGATCTTGGGGGCCAAACCCTTGGTGGGTTCGTCGACCAGCAGGAGCTCATTGGGGTTGATGAGCGCCCGGGCGACCGACACCATCTGCTGCTGACCGCCCGAGAGCGTGCCCGCCCGTTGCTGCGCGCGCTGGACCAGCTCGGGGAACAGGCTCTCGACCAGCTCCGTGCGGGGCTCGGTGGTGCGGGTGGCGAGCTTGAGGTTCTCCGCGACGGTGAGCCCGCTGAAGACCTCACGGTCCTCCGGGACATAGCCGACGCCGCGCTGGACGATGCGATGGGTGGGCTGCTGATCGATCCGGTCCCCGGCGAAGCGGACCTCGCCGGTGCGCTCGATCAGGCCCAGGATGGCCTTGAGCGTGGAGGTCTTGCCCACGCCGTTGCGGCCGAGGACAGCGGTGACACCGTGGGCGGGGACCTCAAAGTCCACCTGTTCGACCACCTGCTGTCCGGCGATGTGGGCGGCGAGCCCGGCGACCGTGAGAATCGGCGTACTCACGCCACACCCCCCAGATAGGCACTTTGCACGGTCTCGTTGGCCATGATCCGGTCCGGAGTGTCCAGGGCGAGCAACTCGCCGTTGTGCATGACCGCGACCCGGTCGGCCAGGCCGAGCACGACATCGATGTGATGCTCGACCATCAGCACGGTGCGCCCGGAGCGGTGCAGCGTGCGGATCACCTCGCTGAGCCCCGGCACGTCGGAAGAGCCCACGCCGGCCATCGGCTCGTCGAGCATGATCACCTGCGGGTCGGCGGCCAGGAGCATCGCGATCTCGAGCTTGCGCTTGTCGCCGTGGGACAGGTCCCCGGCCGCGGCCCGCTGCCGGGCGAGCCGGACCGTGGCGAGGTGCTGCTCGGCCAGCTCGGTGGCCCGATCCCCCGCGCGGGGAAACCGGACCACCGAGAGGTTGCCACCGAGTTTTTGCTGGGCGGCGATGCGGACGTTCTCCAGCACCGACAGCCGCGGGAACAGGCTCGAGGTCTGGAACGTGCGGCCCAGCCCCGCCCGTGCCCGGGCCGCGATCGAGTCGCGGGTGATGTCCCGGCCGGCCAGCCGGACGCTGCCCCCACTGACCGGGTTGATCCCCGAGATCAGGTTGAACAGCGTCGTCTTGCCGGCGCCGTTGGGGCCGATGACGCCTACGAACTCCCCGGGGGCGACCGCGAACGTCACCTCCCGCACGATCCTGGCGCCGCCCACGTGCCACGACAGGTCGCGGACCTCGAGGGCAGGCTCGGTGGCGGGCGCGCTGCCCGCGGCCGCCGGTGCGTCGGTCACTGCTGCTTCTCCGGCGGGGCGGCGTCCTCGGCAGAGACGGTCTCGACCAGCTCCGGGCGCCACGAGTCGCCGTCGCGGACGAGCCGGGCCTGGAACATCGGCTGCAGCAGCGCATGATCGGACGCCCGGATCGTATAGGAGCCCTTCGGGCCCTCGAAGGTCCAACCCTCCAGCGCCGCGACCATCGCATCGGGATCCCCGGCGCCCTCCTCGGCCGCGTGGGCAATCATCTGGCCGGCCACGAAACCGTCGGGGGAGAACAAGTCCGGCGTCCCCCCGGCCTCCTCGATCGCCCTCACCATCTCCGTGTTCACGGGGTTGTCGCAGCACCCGGGGAAATAGTGGTTGAGGAAGTCGATCTTCTCCGAGGCGGCGCCATAGGCGCCAAAGGTGGCCCGGTCACCGAGGCCGGTCACCACCGTGGTCTGGTCGAGCACGCCCTGCTGGCTCAGGCCCTGCCACATCGCGCCGGACGTCGCGCCGGCCCACGCGACGAACACCATGTCGGGCTGGGCGTCGATGATCTGACGCGCGAACGGCGTGAACTCCGTCGCATCCTCGGGGACCAGGATCGGCTGGACCTGCGCGCCCTTGGCGCCCAGCACCGCCTGCACCGCCTGGACATTGCCCTGGCCGAACGCGGTGTCCTGGGCGAAGACGACGACCTTGCCGTCCGGGGCGGTGAAGGTGCCGGCGGTCGCGACGTCCTGCAGGGACTGGCGGCCTGAGCGGAACGTGTATTTGTTCACGCCCTGGATCGCATCCGTCGCCGCGGGGCCGGAAATATAGAGCACCTTGTTCTGCTCGGCCTGCTCTGCCATCTTGAGCGCGATGCCGGAGACCACGGTGCCACCGATGATCGTTGCGCCCTGGCCGATCTGGTCCTTCGCGTGGGTCACGGCCTTGTCGGCGTCACCGCCGTCGTCGAGATAGGTGACCTGGAGCTCGCGGCCGTTGACCTCGTTGGTGCCGTCGGTGGCATGAGCGAGGCCGGCCTCCAGCCCCGTGCGATAGGTCTTGCCGTATTCGCCGAGCGGGCCGGTTTCGGAATAGATGATGCCGACCTTGATCGGCTCGGCGGATTCACCGCCCCCGCCCTCGCCACCGCCGCCGGGTGCAGCGGGAGTGCCGGGCGCACAGGCCGCAAGGGCCAGGCTGACTGCCAGCGCGACGCCGGCCAGGAGTGACTTCTTTGTCCTCATTAGGGTGCCTTTCGGGAACAGACCTGAGAGGCGATTCAGGTATTAGTATCGTCAGCCGGTCAGCGGTTCCTGTCAAGGGAGCCACGGCGATTCCAGGCGCGGGTTGTCATTCGTTCATCCGTGCCGCTTAGCCTGCCCCCATGACTGCCCAGCATGCTGCTCTCGCCCGGCGCCTCAGCCTGCCCGATGCCGTCTTCATCGGTCTCGGCTCGATGATCGGTGCGGGCGTGTTCGCCGTCTGGGCGCCGGCGGTCCAATCCGCCGGGGCCTGGCTGCTGGTCGGGCTCGCGATCGCCTTGGTGGTGGCGTTCTGCAATGCGACTGCGTCCGCACAGCTCGCCGCGCAGTATCCGACCTCCGGCGGCACCTATGTCTATGGCCGCGAGCGCCTCGGCCACTGGCCGGGATTCCTGGCGGGGTGGGGATTCGTGGTCGGCAAGACCGCCTCGATCGCGGCGATGGCCTTGACCTTCGGCCACTATGTGTTCGGTCCGGCCGCGAAATGGATCGCGGTCGCGATCGTGCTCGTGCTGGCCGGGGTGAACAGCCTGGGCGTGACCCGGACCGCGCGGCTGACCCGGATCATCGTCTCGGTGGTCCTTGCGGTGCTCGCGCTCGTGGTGCTCGCCAACGCCCTCGGTGGCCCCCGCGTGTTCCCGGCCGATCAGCCCGCGGTCCCCGTGGGCGACCTCGGTGTCTATGGCCTGCTCCAGTCGGCCGGCCTGCTGTTCTTCGCCTTCGCCGGCTATGCCCGCATCGCGACGATGGGGGAGGAGGTCAAGGATCCGCGACGCGCCATCCCGCGGGCGATCCTCATCTCGTTGGTCGCGGTCGCGATCGTGTACGCCGTCGTCGGCGTCCTGCTGCTCCGGCGCATCCCCGCCGAGATCCTGGCCGTGGCCGAAGCGCCCTTGGCGTTCGCCGTGGCGTACTCACCGTTGCCGATGCTCACCCCGATCGTCGCCGCCGCCGCGGCGCTGGCGACCGTCGGCGCGATGCTGAACCTGATGACCGGCGTGGGGCGGACCACGCTCGCGATGGCGCGCAACAACGACCTGCCGCGGTGGCTGGCCAGAGTGGATCAGGTGCACAGCGTCCCGCGCAACGCGGAGATCGTGCTCGCGATCATCGTGTGTGCGCTGGTCCTGGCGAGCGATGTGCGGGTCGTGATCGGATTCTCGAGCTTCGGGGTGCTGGTGTATTACCTGATCGCCAACATCGCCGCGTTCACCCAGGACGCCGAGCACCGCCGTTATCCGCGCGGATTGCAGATCGTGGGCGCGATCGCGTGCGGGGTGTTGGTCGTGACCCTGCCGTTCCAGGCGGTGATCCTCGGCGTAGCCGTCTATCTGGTCGGTGCGGCTTATCGCCTCGTCCGCCGTCCGGACCGGGCGCCGGCACCGGCGCCCGGCGGATCGGGCGATGAACAGCCAGAGCCCCGGCCGCGTCGGTCCGCCGACTGACGAGGTGGGTCGGGCCAAGGTTAAGGGTCAGCAGCGGGGTTGTCCGGGAGATTTGAATTCGAACCTTTTCCCGCGGATCTGACGGCTAGGGTGCTGCTGTCAGTGGAGGTTCCGGCGCGCGCCGGCACCGTGAGGAGGAACGATGCGGATCGGTGTGCCCTGGGAAATCCGTGAGGGCGAAACCATGGTGGCCGCGACGCCGAAAACGGTCACTCAACTCATCGGTTTGGGATATGAGGTTGTCGTCGAGCACGGCGCCGGCCAGCGGGCCCATTTCCCGGACGCGGCCTATGCTGCGGCCGGTGCGTTCGTCGCCCCCGTGGAGGAGGTGTGGAAGTCCGACATCATCCTCAAGGTCTATGAGCCGATGGCGGAGGAGTTCCACCGGATGCAACGGGGCCAGACGATCATCTCGATCATGGCCCCGGCTCGCAATGAGGAGTTGATCAAGCAGCTCTCGCGGCACTGGGTCACCGGACTCGCGCTTGATGCCGTCCCGCGCATCTCGCGGGCGCAGTCTCTTGACGTGTTGTCCTCGCAGGCCAATGTGGCCGGCTATCGGGCGGTCGTGGAGGCCGCCCACGCCTATGGCTCGCTGCTCAACGGTCAGGTCACGGCGGCCGGCAAGGTGCCCCCCGCCACGGTCTTCGTGATCGGTGCGGGCGTGGCCGGTCTTGCGGCCATCGGCACCGCCGGCTCGCTGGGCGCGATCGTCCGGGCGACCGACGTCCGGCCCGAGGTGGCCGAACAGGTCCAGTCGATGGGTGGCGACTTCGTCCACATCGACGACCAGGCCGAGGTGTCCACCGACGGCTATGCCAAGGAAATGACCGCAGATCAGCAGGTCCGGGCGGCTGAGCTCTATGCGCGCGAGTCCGCGGGCGCCGACATCGTCGTCACGACCGCGCTCATTCCCGGGCGGCCGGCGCCAACGCTGATCACCGCCGAGATGGTGCGCAACATGAAGCCGGGCTCGGTGATCGTGGACATGGCCGCAGCCAACGGCGGCAACTGCGAGCTGACCATCAAGAACGAGAAGATCGTCACCGACAACGGTGTGATCATCCTCGGCTTCACCGATCTGGCCGGTCGCCTGCCCACCCAGGCGTCGCAGCTCTTCGGCACCAACGTGGTCAACCTGTTGAAGCTGCTGACACCGGAGAAGGACGGGCAGATGACGCTCGACTTCGAAGATGTCGTGCAGCGGACGATCACGGTCGTCCACAACGGTGAGGTGATGTGGCCACCGCCGCCGGTCAGCGTGTCAGCCGCGCCCGTCCCGGCCGCGGCCTCGGCGACCGCCCCCGTGGCCACGGTCGATCCCGAGACGAAGCAGGTGGCCAAGCAGCGCCGCACGATCTTCAGCGCCGCTTTGGTGCTGGTGCTCTTTGCGATCGTCGGCTCGTTCTCCTCGGCGCCGCTGCTGGGGAACTGGACCGTGTTCATTCTCGCGATCTTCGTGGGCTTCTATGTCATCTCGAACGTGAGCCACTCCCTGCACACACCACTGATGGCCGAGACGAATGCGATCTCGGGCATCATCATGGTCGGCGCGTTGCTCCAGGTGGGATCGGACAACCTTGCCATCACGATCATGGCGTTCATCGCGATTCTCGTCGCCTCCATCAACGTGTTCGGCGGGTTCCTTGTGACCCGCCGGATGCTCGGCATGTTCACGAAGGGCTGACGAATGCTGCTCTCGATGGTTCAAACCGCCTACATCATCGCGGCGGTTCTCTTCGTTCTTGCCCTCGCGGGCCTGTCCAAGCACGAATCGGCGAAGATCGGCAACCTGGCCGGCATGATCGGCATGGTCATCGCCGTCGGTGCCACGGTTGCCGAATCGCTCACCTGCACCGCCGAAAATGCCCACTGCGAGTCCGGCATGGGCCGGCCGATGGCCGCGCTGCTGCTGTTCGGCGCGGTCCTCATCGGTGCCGTGATCGGCATCTGGCGGGCGCGCACGGTGGAAATGACCGGTATGCCTCAGCTCATCGCGATCCTGCACTCCTTCGTGGGTATCGCCGCGGTGCTGGTCGGCTTCAACTCCTTCCTCGCCGCCGAGCAGCACGACGCCACCCACCTGGTCGAGGTCGGTCTCGGCGTGCTGATCGGCGCGTACACCTTCACCGGGTCCGTCGTCGCCTTCGGCAAGTTGTCCGGGCGGATGGCCTCCAAGCCGATGATGCTCCCGGCGCGCAACGTGCTGAACTTCATCGTGTTCCTCGTCGCGGTCGGGTTCATCGTGTGGTTCGTGATCGCGCCCAGCGTGATGCCGCTGATCGTGGTCGCGGTCATCGGCTTCCTCCTCGGCTGGCACATGGTGGCCAGCATCGGTGGCGGTGACATGCCGGTTGTGGTGTCGATGCTCAACTCCTATTCGGGTTGGGCCGCGGCGGCCGCCGGCTTCATGCTGAGCAACAACCTCCTGATCGTGACCGGCGCGCTCGTCGGTTCGTCGGGTGCGATCCTGTCCTACATCATGTGCAAGGGCATGAACCGCTCCTTCGTCTCCGTCATCCTCGGTGGATTCGGTGAGGGCGCCGGCCCGGCGATCGAGGCCAGGGACTACGGTGAACACCGCGAGATCCAGGCCGACGAGGTCGCGGATCTGCTCAAGAACGCGAAGACGGTCGTCATCACCCCGGGCTATGGCATGGCCGTGGCCAAGGCCCAGGGCCCGGTCGCCCAGATGACCCAGAAGCTCCGCGACGAGGGCGTCGACGTGCGGTTCGCCATTCACCCGGTCGCCGGCCGGCTGCCCGGACACATGAACGTGCTGCTCGCCGAGGCGCGCGTGCCCTATGACATCGTCTTGGAAATGGACGAGATCAACGACGACCTCGGCGACACCGACGTGGTGCTGGTTATCGGCGCCAACGACACGGTGAACCCGGCGGCACTGGAGGAACCGAACTCTCCCATCGCCGGCATGCCGGTCCTGGAGGTCTGGAACTCCAAGGACGTGATCGTGTTCAAGCGCTCCATGGCGGCCGGCTATGCGGGCGTGCAGAACCCGCTGTTCTTCCGGGAGAACACCCAGATGCTGTTCGGTGACGCGAAGGATCGCGTGGAGGACATCATCAAGGCCCTCTGAGCCTCGTCGATCGGCCTCGGCCCGTCTGGAATTCCCGGCGGCCGGGGCCGATCCGCGTTCCCGTGGCCAGGAGCCGCGGGTGTTGCGTCCGAACGCCGCGGACTGTTGTGAGGACGCCTTATGGTGGAGCCGCAGGCGCGAACGAGCGGATGGGGGCTGGGGCCGTGACGGATCAGGTGACCGTGATCGGTGCGGGACTCACCGGGCTCACGCTCGGGCTGCTGTGCGCGAAGGCGGGTCACCGGGTGACGGTCGTGGACTCCGGGCTGCGGCTCGGGAGCGCCCAGGGCCTGATGGCGGCACCGGTGAGCGTGCAGCAGGAACTGCAATACCACCACGTGTGGCGTTGGGCGGGGACGGAGGCGGTCTTCGCCTATGGCGAGCAGGTCCGCCTGGGCCAGGAGTTCGTGCTGGCCGCCGCCGCCGACATGGGCATCGCGGTCCACCAGGCCGACATGGCCACGGTGACCGCCGACGGCATGGAGGCCTTCTGGCTGCGCTATGAGGCCCGCGCCATGCGCTCCGCAGGATTCGATCCGGACTTCACCGACACGACGGGGCTGCCATTCAGCACGCGCCCCCAGCTCATCAGCGTCCGCCAGCCCGTGGTGGACGTGGTCGCTTATCGCGATGGGCTCGCGCGGGCGTACGCCGAGGTGGGCGGGCGGCTGGCCACCGAGGTGCCCGTGGACGCCGAAGCGGGCTGGGTGGTTTCCACCACCCCCGAGCCGGTGCTTGACGGAGCCGGGGTGCGGGCGCGACTGCGCCCGGCCACGTGGAACTGGGTCGAGTTCAGCGCCCAGGCGCCCTATCTGCCGACGCGGAGCGTCTCCGACCTCGACGATGGCGGGCGGGTGCTTGCGGTGGCCGGTGACCGGGCCTTCCTCGGCAGCCGCGGCGCGCCCGGGCTCGACTGGGTCACCCGCCATGTCGAGGGCGCCGAGATCCTCAACCAGTGGCAGGCGCGCGCGACCGCGACGTTCGATGCGATGCCGTTTGTGGGCCACGCCGGCCGCGGTGCACGGCGGCTGATCGCGTGCGGGTTCGATGCGTGGGAGCTCACCCTCGGGTCGGCGGCGGCCGTGCAGCTCTCTGCGGTGATCGGTGGATCGACCACGGCGTTGCCGTGGCAGCCGCTGCGGTTGCCACGGCCGGCCAGCGTGGGCCGGGCCGTGTGGGGCAGGGTGCGCTATGGGCTGGGGATCAGCCCGGTGACGCCGTTCCCGCGGCGTGCCTGACCTGGTGAGCGGCGGGGTCAGCCCCGCACGAAGCCGACGTTCTCCCAGGCGATGCTCGCGAGGCCGGGCGCCCCGTAGTTGGTGAGCCGCACGCCCACCGCAATGCTCTCGGGCAGCTGATAGAGCGGCACCGTCGGCATCTGCTCCCACAACAGCCGATCGAGGTCGTTGGCGAGCGTGCGCTGCTGAGCAGGATCCTGCTCAGCGTCGATCCGCCCGATCAGGTCATCGATCGCCGGCTCCTCCAGCCGCGCCCAGTTCTGCTCGGCACCCGAGCCATAGCGATCATCGAGGTCGGCCAGCGGATAGCGGCCACCCTCGATGCCCGTCACGATCATGTCGAAGTCCCCACCGGACAGGACCGACCCGTTGTCGAAGTCCTCCAGCGACACGTCGGTGAGCGCCACCGTCACGCCCACCTGGGCCAGCTGTTCGGTGATCGCGGCCGCCTCGTTCTCCGACATCGCGAGGCCCTGGATCCGGGCGAGCCGGATCTCGAGGCGCTGGCCGTCCCGGCTGCGGACCCCGTCGGACTCGCGCCAACCCGCATCGTTCAGCAGCTTCCTGGCCTGGCCGACGTCGCGGGTGAGCTCGAGTGCCTCGGCGTTGTCGGCATAACCGTCCTGGCCGGGCAGGAAGATCCGGTTGCCCACCGGGGCGGCGGTGAACTCGATCCCCGGCAGGGCAGCAGTGCCCACCCCGGAGCGGGCCAGGGCGATCGCGCTCGCCTGCCGGACACCGACCACGTTCACCCCGCTCGGCGAGGACGTGTTGAACACCAGCTGGCGATAGGTCTGCGACCCGGCGCGCCGGATCGCATGCTCGGGCACCGTGCGGACCGCGTCGAAGAACTCCTTGGACCCGGCGATGTCGACCGCGTCGATCTCGGCGTCCGCATAGGCCTTGACCTGGTTCTCCCGCGGGATCTCCTTGATCGTGAGCCGGGCGAGCTGGGGCTTGTCGGCGCCCCACCATTCCTCGTTCGGCGTGGCGACGATGGCCTGTTCGCCTTCCTCACTGTCCTCGACCACGAAGGGTCCGGCGGTCCATTCCCGGGTGAGCTGCGTCCAGCCGTTGAAGGTCTCGGCATCGGCGACGCTCTCGGCGCGCAGGACGCTCACCCGGTCGAAGATGCTGCGCCACTGCGGATAGGCGGAATCGAACTCCAACAGCACCTCGGACTCGTTGGCGCCCTCGCTGACCTCGGCGATCTCGTTGAACAGCAGATCCGGGCTGCACTGGAACCCGGTGGACCGGCCGTTGCAGGCGGTCCAGGTCGCCACGACGTCCTCGGCGGTGATCGTCTCCCCGTCGGCCCAGGCCGCGCGGGGGTTGAGCTTGAGCGTCACCCGGGTCGGATTGGCTGAGGTCTCGGTCGCGGACTCCAGGAAGTTGGTGTTGGGCGAGGCCACGCCCTGCTCGTTGTAACGGAAGAACGTGGGCAGGAAGGCCTGTTGCAGCCGGGCCAGCTCGCCATTGGCGGCGGCTGCCATCGGGTTCAGCGAGCCGAACTCGTCGACAGCCAGGCGCAACTCCCCGCCGCTCACCATCGCGTCGCGGGCGGTCGGGTTGAGGTCCGTCGCCGCCAGCGGGGTCGTGTTGGTCTCGTCGGTGCTCTCGGCCCCGGTGCATCCCGTCGCGAGCAGCACGCCCAGCACGGGCACTGCCAGAACCTGTCGGAACCTCAAGACCTTCTCCCATCCTGCCGGCCAGCCATCACAGCCAACCAGCCCACCCTATGGTTTGCCCCCCGGCGCACGGCAATCCTGACCGCTAGATCCACGATTTGAACCACATTCGTGACAACCATTGCGAATAAGTCAGCAGGGTGTCGGTCAGGACCGGATAGAGATAGGCGAAGTTCAGCGCGATAAGGGCCACCAGGACGCCGGCCACAATGCCGCCGGCCCGTCGCGTCCGGCCCTCCATCGGACCGATCAGCGCCCCCAGACACAACGCGATCGCCACACAGGTGAACGGAATGATGACGATTGCATAGAAGAAGAACAGTGGCCGCTCGGCGTTGGGGAACCAGGTCAGCCAGGTGGCGGCGAGCCCGAGCACGGGCACCCCGAAGCGCCAGTCGCGGTTGCCGATCCACAGCACCAGGGCCGCCACCAGTGCGAAGACGCCGATCCACCACAGCAGGGGCGTACCCATCCCCGAGATCACCCGCAGGCAGGTCTCGGTGCCATCGGGGCAGCCGTCGGTGCCTGGCTGGATGTCATTCACCGCATCGATTCCGATCGGCCGGGCCATGAACAACCAGCCCGCAGGATGGGCCTCATAGACGTGGGTGGCCTCCTTGATGCCCTCGCCGGTGTGGCACCCATAGATCTCGGTGTGGTAGTTCCACAGCGATCCCAGCGCGTTGCCGAACACGCGCACGGCGGGAGCGTCGGGGTGTTCGGCGCCGTAATTGCGGGAGTAGCCGCCGTCGGAGGTCAGCCAGCCGAGCCAGGTCAGCAGATAGACCGGGAGCGCCACGACCACCTGATAGAAGAACGCCACCGGGGCATCGGTGATGAGGCTCCGCCAGCGGGCCCCGCCCGCACCGGCCAGGCGCCGGGCACCCAGGTCCCACACCACCGACAGGACCGAGAACACGGCGAGGGCATAGATCGAGTTCCACTTCGTCGCACACGCCAGGGCGAACAGGACGCCCGCGACCAGCCGCCAGGGCCGCCACAGCACCAGCGGACCGAATTGACCTTGCAGATCGCGCAGACCGGCGGCCTCGAGGTGGTCGGCGAGTCTGCGGCGGAACCAATCGCGATCGATCACCAGCGCCAGGATCGCGGCGACCGTGAAGAACGCCTGGAAGATGTCGAGCAGCGCGATCCGCGACATCGTGAAGTGCAGGCCGTCGAGGCTGAGCAGCAGCGCCGCGATCGCGCCGATCATCGTCGAGCGGGAGAGCCGGCGGGCCAGGAAGAAGACCACGAGCAGCAGCCCGCACCCGGCCAGCACCGACGGCAGGCGGAACCCGAAGGCGTTGAAGCCGAACGCCTGGATGCCCAGCGCGATCAACCATTTGCCCACCGGTGGATGCACGATGAAGGATCCGGACTCCTCGAGCCCGCTGAAATCGCCCGCGATCACGGCGGCATCGGAGTCCGGGACCCAGTTTCGCTCGAACCCCGACTGGAGGAGCGAATAGGCGTCCTTGGCGTAGTAGATCTCGTCGAAGACCATGCCCTCCGGCCGCCCCAGATGCACCACCCGGAGGATGAAGGCCAAGGCGGTGATGCCGAGCGCGATCAGCCAGGCCACGTTCCAGTCATCGGGCAGGGGATTGCGCAGCCGGTCGATCGTGGACCGATGCGGCGGGATCTGCGGCTGTCCCGTGACCGGATGGGGGAGCTGCCACCAGCGCCGGCGCGGCTCCGCCTGGGCGGGGGCCTCGTCCGCCGGCACCCCGTCCCCGATCACCAAGCTCTCCGTGCGACTCACGCGGGCCATCCTAATGGCGCCCGCCGACTCTGAGAACGATCAGCGGCGGCTCAGGACGGCCTCGGGCCGGTGACCGGTGCGGGTGGTGAAGATATGCATGCGGACCGTGTTGCCCTCGGGCACCAGCAGCAGCTGGACCTGGGCGATGCACCGGTCGGTGCCCTGGGTGATCGTCTCGGTCACATAGACCCCGGAGGCATTGCTGACCCCGCTGGACTCCGCCCAGGTGCCGGAACAGGGCAGCTCCGGATAGCGCACGACGCCCGCGACCGGATCTCCGTTGGAGATGCTGACCTCGACGCTGTAGGAGGTGGCGTCCCCGGTGACCGGCCCCGCCCAGCGGCCGACGAGACGACGGCCTAGGGGCCCGGTCGGCGCGGGTGCGGGTGCGGGCAGCGGATCGGTCGTCACCGGGGGATTGGTCGGAGCGGCCGGAGCGGCC
>JAUNRO010000056.1 GCA_030544185.1 Propionibacteriaceae bacterium
TTCTTCTTCACCAAACCGCTGATGGCCTTGCTGGTGCGGACCAAGTTCTTCGGTCAGGGCAGCAAGTTCTCCGGCCTGGATACCGAGCATCTCGGCGTACGCACGCTCTCCGGGCGCACCGCCCGGCGCGCGCCGCGCGTTCCCGTCACTGCAGGGAAGGAGGCGTGATGGCCGACACCGAACTCTCCGGCGACCTCAGGCCCGACGAGCCCGTCAACAAGGCCGCGTCGAAGAAGGGCATTGCGAACCGGCTGTATACCGGCGACATCTCCCTCGACATCGTGGGGATGCGCAAGCGCTCCTATATTGCCTCCGGCGTCATCATCGCCATCGCGCTCGCGGCGCTGTTGATCCGCGGGCTGTCGCTCGGCATCGAGTTCTCCGGCGGCGCGGACTTCCAGGCGCCCACGCAGGTGACCGCCCAGTCGGTCGACGAGATGCGTGCGGCCGTGCAGGACTCCGGGCTGCCGGAGCTGGGGGACACCGTCGTCACGACCATGGGCGACAACACGATCCGGATCCAGACCCGGTCGCTGGACGCCCAGACCGAGGTCCCGGTGATGCGACAGGTCATCGCCGAACAGGTCGGTGCCGGCCCGGACGAGGTGGCATACAGCCTCATCGGTGCCTCCTGGGGCAAACAGATCACCCAGCAGGGTCTGATCGCGCTGGTGGTCTTCCTGATTTTGGTCATGCTGCTGATCTGGGTCTATTTCCGCGACCTCAAGATGTCGGTCGCCGCCATCGTGGCGCTCCTGCACGACCTGGTCCTGGCCATCGGCATCTATGCCCTGATCGGGTTCACTTTCACCCCGGCCACGCTCATCGGCATGCTGACGATTCTCGGCTATTCGCTCTATGACACCGTCGTCGTGTTCGACAAGGTGCGGGAGAACGTCGCCGGCCTGGAGCAACAGCACAAGGTCACCTATGCGGAGGCGGCCAACAAGGCGGTGAACCAGGTCCTGATCCGCTCGATCAACACGACGATCATCGGTGTGCTGCCGGTCGCGGCGCTGCTCATCGCAGGCTGGTTCTATCTCGGCACCGGACCGCTGAAGGACCTTGGTCTGGTCCTGTTCGTGGGCATGGTGGCCGGCGCCTATTCCTCGGTCCTCATCGCGACCCCGCTGCTGGTCGATATGAAGAACCGTGAGCCGCGGATCCAGGCCCATACCGAGCGCGTGACCAGCGGCGGCGGCCGGGACCGGGCCACCCGGCGGACGGCGCAGGACACCGCCGAGCCCACCAACGCCGAGCTCGCCGAGCCCGCGAGCGCGCCGAGGATCACCACCGCCAGCGCGCGCCCGATCACGGCGGCTCAGCCCGACGAGCCGGCGCCCGAACGCCAGCAGCCTCGTCGCCAGACCCGGAGTGAGCGGAAGCGATAAGCCATGTCGGTGACCGGTCCTGCGCTCCGCCACACCCTGTCCGGGTTGATCGCCGATGTGGCGGACTGGCCGACACCGGGTGTGGTGTTCAAAGACATCACTCCGCTGTTGGCCGATCCCGAGGCGCTGCGGCAGACGGTCGATGCGCTGGCGGCGATGGCCGACGGCCCGGTCGACATGGTCGTCGGGATGGAGGCTCGCGGCTTCATCGTCGGTGCCCCGGTGGCGCTCGCGCTCGGTGCGGGCTTCGTTCCCGTGCGCAAGCCGGGCAAACTGCCGCGGCCGACGATCTCGGCGACGTTCGCTCTCGAATATGGCTCCGATGAGCTGATGCTCCACCGGGACGCGCTGGAGCCCGGCATGCGGGTGCTCATCGTCGACGATGTTCTGGCCACCGGTGGCACCGTGGAGGCCACCGCCATGCTGGTCAGCTCGCTGGGCGCCACGCTGGTCGGGGTGTCGGTGCTGCTCGAGCTGGCCTTCCTCGGCGGACGGGCGCGCCTCGAGAAGCAGGGGGTCGGCCCGATCGGCTCACTCGTCACCGTCGAGGCCTGAGATGTCCGGCATTCTGCCCGATCCCGCGGGCATCACTCCCGGCCGGCGGAGCCTGGTGTCGATGCCGAACCGGGGCACGACCCCGGCCCGGGAGCTGATGATCCGCGGACTCATCGGGTTGAGCCTGTTGATGATCATCACCTTGGTGGTGTGGTTCGACCGCGCGTCCTATGCGGACAACATCAACCACGACGGAGTCGACTTCGTCGACGCGCTCTATTATGCGACGGTCACCATGACCACGACGGGCTATGGCGACATCACCCCCGTCAGCATGCACGCCCGGATCATCAACGCCCTGGTCATCACACCGCTGCGCATCATCTTCCTGGTCCTGTTGGTCGGCACGACCCTCGAGGTCCTGGCCACCGAGGGACGCCGGGCGCTCATCGACTCTCGCTGGAGGAAACGCATGCGGAATCACATCGTGATCGTGGGCTATGGCACCAAGGGCCGCACCGCGGTCTCCACCCTCGAACGCCACGGCCGCGACATCGCCAAGGTGGTCGTGATCGATGCCCGGCCGAGCGCGATCGGTGACGCCAACCTCGACGGGGTCGCGGCGATCGAGGGCGATGCCACCCGGCGCGAGATCCTCCGCCGCGCCGAGATCACCAAGGCGCGCGAGGTCATCATCACCCTCGACCGCGACGATTCGACGATCCTGGTCACGCTCACCGCCCGCCAGCTCAACCCCAGGGCGCACATCGTCGTCGCCGTCCGCGAGGAGCAAAACGTCTCGCTGCTGCGCCAGTCCGGCGCCGACTCCGTGGTGACCTCCTCCGACATGGTCGGGCGGCTGCTCGGCATGTCCGCGGTCAGCCCCAACATCGGCACCATGCTCGAGGACCTCCTGACCTCCGGCGAGGGCCTGGAGATCAGCGAGCGCCAGGTCACCGCCGACGAGGTCGGGCGCAACCCCGCAGAGATCACCGCCGAACGCGTGATCGCGGTCGTCCGCAACAAGACCCTGCGCCGCTATTTCGATCCCACGGTCGCGAGCCTGGAGCTCGGCGACGAGCTCGTGGTGGTCCGCCGGAGCACCACCGTGGACGGCCGGCCGGCCCGGGATCGGGAGATCCCCGTGCGCTACGAACGGGGAGCGGCGCTCGATGACGACTGACCGCCTCCGCGGGCGTACGCCCGACCAACCCGAGCGGCACCCTGGCCTCCCCGTGAGACACCGCGGCCGGGGGGTTCCCGGATCGTGTGTCCTGACTAGACTTGTCACTTGCCTGGGAGGAGGTGACGCATGAGCGAGACACAGGATCTCAGCCCCGTCACGACCACCCTCGACGTGCCCGACCGCCTGTCGAGTGGCCCGGAACAGCCCCGGATGTCGATGCGCCACCGGTTGGCGCGCTTTGGCCGCAACTCGCAGGCGTCCGTCCTGGACCCCCTGTTCAAGGTGCTGCGCAGCAACCACCCGAAGGCCGATACGGCGGTCGTGGAGCGCGCCTACCGGACCGCCGAGCACTATCACCGGGGGCAGCTGCGCAAGAGTGGTGACCCCTACATCACCCATCCGCTGGCGGTGGCGACGATCCTGGCCGAGCTCGGCCTGACCGAGTCGACGCTGTGTGCGGCACTGCTGCACGACACGGTGGAGGACACGTCCTATACGATCCAGCAGCTCACCGCGGACTTCGGTGACGAGGTCGCGCGGCTCGTCGACGGGGTGACGAAGCTCGACAAGGTCACCTATGGCGATTCCACGCAGGCCGAGACCATCCGCAAGATGGTCGTGGCGATGGCGCGCGACATCCGCGTCCTGGTGATCAAGCTCGCCGACCGGCTGCACAACATGCGAACGCTGCACTTCCTGCGCCCCGACAAGCAGACCCGCATCGCGAACGAGACCATCGACATCTTCGCCCCACTGGCCCACCGCCTCGGCATGAACGCGGTCAAGTGGGAGCTGGAGGACCTGGCGTTCGCGGTGCTGCACCCCAAGATCTATGCCGAGATCGTGCAGCTCGTCGCCGAGCGCGCGCCCCAGCGTGAGCAACTGCTGGCCCAGGTCACCGAACAGGTCAAGCTCGACCTCAAGGACGCCAAGCTCAAGGCGACCATCCACGGCCGGCCGAAGCACTACTACTCGATCTATCAGAAAATGGTCGTGCGTGGCCGCGACTTCGCCGACATCTACGACCTCGTCGGCCTGCGCATCCTGGTCGACACCCCCCGCGACTGCTATGCCGCGCTCGGTGTCATGCACGTTCGCTGGAACCCGCTGCCGGGGCGGTTCAAGGACTACATCGCGGTCCCGAAGTTCAACATGTATCAATCGCTGCACACCACCGTGCTCGGTCCCTCGAGCAAACCCGTGGAGCTGCAGATCCGCACCCACGACATGCATCGCCGGGCGGAATACGGTGTGGCGGCGCACTGGAAATACAAGGAGACCCCGGGGAAGTCCGCGGCCGACAAGGTGGTCAATCCGGACGGCTCGGAGCTCACCTGGGTGCGCTCGCTGACCGAGTGGCAGCGCGAGATGGCCGATCCCGGAGAGTTCCTCGAGGGCCTGCGCTATGAGATCAAGTCCGCCGAGGTCTATGTCTATACGCCGAAGGGTGAGGTGATCACCCTGCCGGGCGGCTCGACACCGGTCGATTTCGCCTATGCGATCCACACCGAGGTCGGGCAGCACTGCATCGGCGCGCGGGTGAACGGGCGGCTGGTGCCGTTGGAGTCGACGCTGGTCAATGGCGATGTCGTGGACATCATGACCTCCAAGGCCGAGGGCGCGGGGCCGAGCCGGGACTGGCTGGAGTTCGTCGCGAGCCCGAAGGCGCGGAACAAGATCCGGCAATACTTCTCCCGCGAGCAGCGCGAGGCCAACGTCGACAGCGGCCGGGAGATGCTGGCCAAGCAGGTCCGCAAGGCCGGGCTGCCGATGCAGCGGATGGTCACGCTGGAGAACGTGACCGCCGTGGCGCATCATTTCCACCTGGCGGATGTGACGGCGTTGTACGCCGCGATCGGGCGCCACCAGGTCTCCGCGCAAGCTGCGGTCCAGCGGCTCATCCGGATCGCCGGTGGCAGTGATGAGGCCGCGGAGGAGGCCTCCGAGGGCCTGCCGATCGGCTCACCCCGGCGGCGCACCGGCCGCAGTGTCGGCAACGGCACCGGCGTGGCCGTGCACGGGGATACCGACATGTGGGTCAAGCTCGCCCGCTGCTGCACCCCGGTCCCCGGTGACGAGATCATGGGCTTCATCACCCGCGGCCAAGGCGTCTCGGTGCACCGCACCGACTGCACCAACGCCGACAGCCTGCGCTCGGCCCCCGAGCGGCTGGTCGACGTGTCCTGGGCCCCGACCGCCGAGAGCTCGTTCCTCGTGGCCGTGCAGATCGAGGGCCTCGACCGCACCGGGCTGCTGCACGACATCACCCGGGCCGTCTCCGAGCACCATGTGAGCATCATGTCGGCGACGATGACGACCAACAAGGAGCGGGTCTTCAAGACCCGGATGACGTTCGAGACCGCAGACCCCAAGCACCTGGAGTCGCTGCTCCAGGCGATCCGGCGCGGCCCGGGCATCTTCGACGTGTTCCGCGTCAAGCAATAGCTCGGTGCGGACCCGCTGTCAGCCGATCAGCTGGTGAAGTCCTGGACGGCCCGCTCGGCCTGCTCGAGCCACGACTGATAGGTCGCGGCGGCATCGCGGTGTTCCTTGGCCTTCTTCGCATCCCCGCGGGCCTCGGCCTTGGCGGCCTTCTGCTCCAACTGGTCGATCTGGGCCTGGAGCTTGTTCGCCGTATCCGTCGCGCGCCGGCGCGCTTCGGGATTCGTGCGGCGCCATTGCTCGTCCTCGGCCTCGCGGATGGCGGCCTCCAGCGCCCGCACCCGGTTGTCGATCGGCCGGATGACATCGCGCGGCACCTTGCCGATCTCGGCGAACTTGTCGAGGAACGTGCGGAAGGCCTGTTTGGAGGCGTTCAGGTCCTTGATCGGCAGGATCGTGCGCTCGGCCTCGTCGAGCAGGGCTTCCTTGGCCTGTTGGTTGCCCCGGAACTCGGCGTCCTGCTCGTTGAGAGCCGCGCTGCGGGCGGCGAAGAACTGGTCCTGCAGGCCCCGGAACGTCTGCCAGAGTTGCTCATCGACCTCGCGCGGGGCGGGGCCGGCGGCCTTCCACTGCTGCATCAGGTCGCGGAACGCGCCCGCGGTGGGGCCCCAGTCGGTGGAGCCGGCGAGGCCTTCGGCCTCGGCGATGATGCGCTCCTTGATCACCTTGGCCTGCCCGCGGCGCTCGGCCTGCTGGGCGAACTGGGCCTTGCGCCGGCGCGTATAGGTCGTCCGCGCACTCGAGAACCGGTGCCACAGGGCATCGTCGGTCTGGCGGTCGATGCGGGGCAGCGCCTTCCAGCTCTCCAGCAGCGACCGGAAGCGGTTGACCCCGCCGCGCCAGTCGTTGCCGGCGGCGAGGGCTTCGGCCTCGGCCACCATCTGCTCCTTGGTGGCGCGGGTCTGTTCGTTCTGCTGGGCGCGCTGGGCCTTGCGGACCTCCGCCTGTTCGGCGATCGCACCGGTGAGTGCATCGAGGCGGTCGGCCAGCCCCTGCAGATCGCCCACCGCGTTGGCCTCGAGAATCTGGGTCTTGTGGCTGTTCACGGCCTTGCGGGCCTCATCGGGTGACATGGTCCCGGCGCGCACGCGCGAGGACAGGAGGTCGACTTCGACCTGCAGGTTTTCGAACCGGCGGACATAGAACGCCAAGGCCTCATCGGGGGTGGCGTCGGGCACCTGGCCGACCGCTCGTTCACCCTCGTTGGTGCGGACATAGACCGTTCCGTCTTCGGCGACCCGACCGAAGCCGGCGGGACCTGCAGTGTCACTCATGGCGACTATCTTGCCTTATCGCCCCGGCTCTGTCGCACTCTGCGTGCCCGCTGCCCGGCCTGCGCAGCAGTGACGATGCCGCGTCCGGACGGGCCCGGGCGTCGGCCTCGGCGCGCCGGGGAGGGGTAGACTCGCGCCCCGTGTTGATCGCCTCCTTTCCTGCCGGACCGCCGCAGACCAACTGTTACGTCGTCGCCCGCGAACCCGGGGCGGAGTGCGTGATCATCGACCCCGGGATCGGCGCCGCGGCACCGGTCGCGAAGATCGTCGAGGAGCAGGACCTGACCCCGGTCGCGGTGCTGCTGACCCACGGCCACATTGACCATGTCTTCGACGTCCACCAGCTCACCGAGCGCTACGGCATCCCGGCATATATCCATGACGACGACCGTCCCATGCTCTCGATCCGCTTCGACCGCCTCGGCATCCCCGGGTTCGGCGATCTCTGCCGCCAGCTCAGCGGCGGCGCTGATGGCCTGACCGAGCCTGCGGACGTGCGCTCGCTGCCCGGGGCCGGCACCCGGGCGTACGCCGGGATCGACTTCACCCACACGCACGCGCCCGGGCACACGCCGGGCTGCACGCTGCTGGAGATGCCGTATGCCGCGGCGGGTCCCGAGATCGACCGCGTCGTCTTCTCCGGTGACGTGCTCTTCGCCGGCAGCATCGGCCGCACGGACCTGCCGGGTGGCGATCACGCGCAGATGCTGCGTACGCTCCGCGACCTCGTCCTCGGGCTGCCTGACACGGCCGCGGTGCTCTCGGGCCACGGCGGGCAGACCACGATCGGGCGCGAGCGCGTCACCAACCCCTATCTGCAGGAGAACATGCTGTGAGCCGTCCCAAGCCGATCTCCGGCTATCCGGAGTTCCTGCCGGCCGGCAGGATCATCGAGCAGCGCGCGCTGGACATCCTGCGGTCGTCGTTCGAACTGCACGGCTTCGGCTCGATCGAGACCCGCGTGGTGGAGCCGCTGGCGGTGCTGGCCCGCAAGGGGGAGATCGACAAGGAGATCTTCACCGTGCGCCGCCTGCACGCCGAGGGCGATGCGGCGGACGAGATGGGCCTGCACTATGACCTGACGGTGCCGACCGCGCGCTATGTGCTGGAGCACGCGGGGCATCTTGCGTTCCCCTTCCGGCGCTATCAGATCCAGAAGGTCTGGCGCGGCGAGCGCCCCCAGGAGGGGCGCTATCGCGAGTTCTGCCAGGCCGATATCGACATCATCGGCGCTGAGAACCTCGCCGCCCACCACGACGTGGAGATCCCGCTGGTCGCCCTGGAGGCCTTCGAGCGCCTGCACACCGAGCTCGGGATTCCCCCGGTGCTCATGCATGTGAACAACCGCAAGCTGTCGCAGGGCTTCTATGAGGGCCTGGAGATCGAGGACACGGCGGCGGTGCTGCAGCGGGTCGACAAGTTCGACAAGATCGGTCCCGATGCGGTGGTGGAGCTGCTCGTCAACGAGCTCGGCCTGTCCGATGCGGTGGCGCGCCGGTGCGTGGCCCTGGCCGACATCCAGGCCGCGGACGCCTCGTTCGTCGACCGGGTGCGAGCCCTGGGCGTACGCTCCGAGCTCCTCGACGCCGGACTCGACGAGCTGGCGACCCTGGTGACCACGGCGGCGGCCGCCGTGCCGGGGCGGATCGTGGCGGATCTGAAGATCGCGCGCGGGCTGGACTACTACACGGGGACGGTCTATGAGACCGAACTCGTGGGCCACGAGAAGATGGGATCGGTCGCCTCCGGTGGGCGCTATGACTCGCTCGCTTCGGACGGCAGGACGACCTATCCGGGCGTCGGCTATTCGTTCGGGGTGACCCGGATCCTGGTGCCGCTGGTCACCAAGGGCAAGCTCACGGTGAGCCGTTCGGTGCCCACCTGCGTGCTCGTCGCGGTCGATGCGGAGGAGACCCGCGCCGCGGCGATCGAGACGGCTCAGCAGCTGCGGGCGCGCGGGATCGCGGCCGAGGTCGCGCCGAAGGCGGACCGGTTCGGCAAGCAGATCAAATATGCCGATCGCCGCGGCATTCCGTTCGTCTGGTTCTCCTCCGGTGAGGTGAAGGACATCCGCAGCGGCGATCAGCTGGCCGCTGATCCGGCCACCTGGCTGCCGCCCACCGAGGACCTGCAGCCGGTCGTGGGGCCGGCGTGATCACCGAGGACGGCCAGCTGCGCTATCAGGTGCACCTGCCCGGCGGGCGGGGCTGGCTGCATCGCCTGCGGCACGTGGTCAATCCGGTCGTCGGGATCTCGTGCGGGCTTGCGTTCGGCGCCGCGCTGTTCGTGATCGCTGTCCAGGCCCTCTTCGGCGTACGCCCGAGTGTGCTCGCGATCGTGCTCGGACTGGTGGCGGTCCTCGGCTATGGACTGGAGCTGCAGCGGGCCCGGATGGCGGCGTTCGGGCGGCCGGACTATCGGATCGTCATCGATGACCGCGGCGTCGCCGTCGATCGCGAACTCCTCGGCTGGCAGCGCTTCACCCGCTGGCTCGAGGACGACCAGGACTTCGTCCTCGTGTGCGGTGGCGTCCGCGGCCGGATGATCGTGGTGCTGCCCAAGCAGGACATCGCCGCCGACGAGCAGGACCTGCTGCGCGAGGTCTTCCACGCCCAGATCGATCCGGACGACGAGCCGATCGAGGAGGCGTTCGTGGAGATGAACTGGGACGAGCAGCCCGCGCGACCCCAGCGCCCGCGGTCGGCCCGGTGACGAAAGGGTGGCGGTGAGGAACACCTATGACGCGGCCGCGGATGCCTTTTATCTGCGCCTCGATCCGCGGGAGCCGGCTCGGGGAGAGGTCAGGCACATGATCAGCGCGCTGGTCGCTCCGGTCTCGGGTGCGTTGATCAACCTGGACTTCGACGGCGAGGGACGCCTGATCGGCATCGAATGTCTGGCCGCGAGCACGGTCATTCCCGCGGCCGTTCTCGCCGACGCCGAACGGATCGGCTAGGTTTCGTTCGGGCCCGCACCGTCTATGCGGGCCGCACACAAGGGAACAGAAGGGACATCGCCTGTGATCCGCACGCATGACGCCGGCACACTGCGCACCGAAGACATCGGCCAGAGCGTCACCCTCGCCGGGTGGGTGGCCAAACGACGGGACCACGGGGGGGTGGCCTTCCTGGACGTCCGGGATTCCTCGGGGGTGTGCCAGGTGGTGGTCCGCGACGAATATCTCGAGTCGGCCGGCATTCACGACCTGCGCAACGAGTTCTGCGTGAAGGTGACCGGTGTCGTCGAGGCGCGCGATGAGGAGAACATCAACCCGAACCTGCCGACGGGCGAGGTCGAGATCGTCATCCGCGAGCTCGAGGTGCTCAACCCGTCCGCGCCGCTGCCGTTCCAGATCGATGAGCGGATCAACGTGGGCGAGGAGGCGCGGCTGAAGTATCGCTATCTCGACCTGCGGCGCCAGGCGTCCGGCGATGTGATCCGGTTGCGGTCGAAGGTCAACGCCGCCGCACGCCGGGTGTTGGGGGAGCGGGACTTCGTCGAGATCGAGACCCCGACCCTGACCCGCTCGACCCCCGAGGGGGCCCGTGACTTCCTGGTGCCCGCGCGCCTGTCGCCCGGCAACTGGTATGCGCTGCCCCAGTCCCCGCAGCTGTTCAAGCAGCTGCTGATGGTGGGCGGGATGGAGCGTTATTATCAGATCGCTCGCTGCTATCGCGACGAGGACTTCCGCGCCGACCGCCAGCCCGAGTTCACCCAGCTCGACATCGAGATGAGCTTCGTCGACCAAGACGATGTGATCGAGCTCGGTGAGGCCGTCGTGAGCGAGATCTGGAAGCTCAAGGGCGTGGAGCTGCAGACCCCGTTCCCCCGGATCAGCTATCACGAGGCCATGGACAGCTATGGCTCGGACAAGCCCGACCTGCGCTTCGACAACAAGCTGGTCGAGGTGACGGCGTTCTTCGCCGAGACACCGTTCCGGGTGTTCCAGAACGACTATGTCGGAGCGGTCGTCATGCCCGGCGGCGCGTCCCAGCCGCGGCGGACCTTCGACGCCTGGCAGGAGTGGGCGCGCCAGCGCGGGGCCAAGGGCCTGGCCTATGTCACGGTCGACGAGACCGGCGAGCTGGGTGGCCCGGTGGCCAAGAACATCTCCGAGGCCGAGCGGGCGGGGCTCGCGGCCGAGGTCGGGGCCAAGCCGGGTGACTGCATCTTCTTCGCCGCGGGCAAGCGCAAGCCGTCCCAGGAGCTGCTGGGTGCTGCGCGGGTCGAGATCGCGCGGCGCGTCGGGATGATCGACGAGTCCGCGTGGTCGTTCCTGTGGGTGGTGGATGCGCCGCTGTTCGAGCCGACCTCCGACGCGGTCGCGGCCGGTGATGTCGCGGTCGGCGGCGGCGCCTGGACGGCGGTGCATCACGCGTTCACCTCGCCGAAGCCGGAGTCGTTGGACACCTTCGACACCGATCCAGGCAGCGCGCTCGCCTATGCCTATGACATGGTCTGCAACGGCAACGAGATCGGCGGCGGCTCGATCCGTATCCATCGCCGCGATGTCCAGGAGCGGGTGTTCACGGTGATGGGGATCTCGGCGGCCGAGGCCCAGGAGAAGTTCGGCTTCCTGCTGGATGCGTTCTCCTTCGGCGCCCCGCCCCACGGTGGCATCGCGTTCGGTTGGGACCGCATCGTGGCCCTGCTCGCCGGTGCCGAGTCGATCCGCGACACGATCGCGTTCCCGAAGTCCGGTGGTGGCTTCGATCCACTCACCCAGGCGCCCGCGCCGATCACCGCGCAGCAGCGCAAGGAGGCCGGGGTGGACTTCAAGGAGAAGAAGGAGCCGGAGGCCAAGCAGGGCCAGAAGGCTCGGCCGGAGGCCAAGGAGGGCCAGCCGGAAGCGAAGCAGGGTTGAGTTCGCGCAGGAACCCCGGCCGGTGGCCTCGTCTCACCATGTGACAAGGGGAAACGCACAGTTGGGCGGCACTGGCCGGGGTTTCTGCACGTCCGCGGCGACCTCGGCCGGTCGACGGGCTCGGGAGCGGACTGGTCCGCGGGTCCGGTCCGCGAACACCCCGGCTCCGGCGCTCCCCTGGTTCGCGCCACCGGTGGACGCGTCGATGCTCATCGTGACCAGCGACTACCACGCGCTGCGGGCCGCGACCTATGCCCGGGAGCTCGGCCTGCCGGCCCACGCGGTCGGCGCCCGAACCGCGCGCTACTTCTGGCCCAGCGCCATCCTGCGGGAGTTCGTCGCGGTGCTGAACCGCCACCGAGTGCGCCACCTCGTGGTGCTCGCGCTGGTGGCCCTCCCGGCGCCGCTGCTGCTGACGCTCTTCGCCCTGCTCTGACCTGCGTGCGGGCACGTCGGCTGAGGTGGTGCGGTTCGGCCCGATCGCCCGCTGCGCGAGGAGCGCGCGGGTGAACTGCAGGTTCTCCAGGGTTGTGTGGGAGCGGTCCTCGACGATCACGTCGGCCTCCGGGACACCGCGGGCGATGGCGTAGTCGGCCATCGTGCGGGCTTCGGGCATGTGTTCGTCCGGACCCTGGCCGCCGGACATGACGAGCAGCCCGGGCCGGCCCGCGGCGCGCTGGTGGCGATAGTGCTCGATGCCGGCGTCCACCCGGCCGGCGAGCAGGGGGCCTACGGTCCGTCCGTCCTTGAGCCCGGAGCCGAGCACGATCACGTGGGAGGCCGGGACGCGGCGGGCGATCCGCGCATAGGCCCAGGCATAGCCGACGAAGCAGGTGAACTCGAACCCGAGATAGGCGAGTGCCAGGACCGCCGCCAGCGCTACCGGCGTGAGTGGCGTGTTCGGGTTGAGGAGGACAATGAGGCTGGCTGCCATGACCGCTGCGATGCCGAGACCGGCGGCGTGGTCG
>JAUNRO010000057.1 GCA_030544185.1 Propionibacteriaceae bacterium
GCCGGGCCAGCGACACCGCGGCCTCGCAGCCGATGAACCCCGAGCCGATCACCAGGGCGGTTCGCGCGTGCATCGCCGCCTGCTTCAGCGCGGCCGCATCGCCGAGCGAGCGCAGCAGGTGGATGTCCGCCTCAGCATCGGCGTTCGGCACCGGGACCGGCTGCATGCCGGCGGCGATGATCAGATGCTCGTATGCCTCGGCACTCTCGCCCATCTGCACCATCCGCTCGTCGAGGTCGATGCCCGTGACCGGCGTGCCCAGGCGCACCTCGATTCCCGCGAGTTCCTGCGCCGAGGCGATGGGGGAGCCCTCGACCTCGCCCGGCTCGCGCAAGGCGTCCTTCGACAGCGGCGGCCGTTCATAGGGTGCATCGGCGTCACGGCTCACGAGCAGGACGGGGCCTTCCCCGCCGGCCTTCAGATAGGACGTCGCGGCGCTCACGCCGGCCGGTCCGCTGCCGATGACGATGAGTCGATAAGTCATGGTCCAGCGTGTCACACGACGATCCGGCCACGTGGCCGGATCACAACCTCGACGACAGAACCGATCTTCATCGGACTCCAAGCAGCTCGGGCAGGCTCCGGCGGTGGGCCGCAGCGGTGATCCGATTGAGGTTGGTGGTGTCGTCGGCATAGCGGGGCCGGAACACCGCGGGGATCAGAATGCCTCGCTCGTGCAAATCAGCGATCAGCGGCAGATCATCCAGCGCAAACTTGCCGAGGAACATGAGATCGATCGACCCGCCCGCCGCCAGGTGGTCGAGCAGATCGATCAGGCCGCGGAGATAGATGGCGTCCTTGGTCAGCCCGCCGCCGCGGAAGACGCGCATCACGGTGGTGAACGCACTTGAGGCAGGAAACCCGAGCTCGACCAAGTGCTCGTGCGCCTCGGTGAAGCTGGCGCCGACCACCCGGTCGTGGGCGGTGATCACCCGCGCCGCGAGCTGGCGCAAACGCCCCGCCGTGAGCCCGCCGCAGGCGATCTCGGCCAGCACCGCGAGCCCCTCCTGGGACTCGTCATAGCCGGCCAGCCCCACACCCATGGTCTTCAGCGGCTGCTGTGCGCCGTTGACCTGGGTGACGAGGTGAGTGCCGACCTCGTGCTGCAACAGCGCGTCGGCGCGCACCGCATCCACCGACGTCTCCGGCCCGATCAGCAGGGTGTTGCCCATGACCATCACCCCGTTCACATCGGGGCGGATCTCCGCATGCACCTCGATGTCGGGCTCGAGCGCGCGATAGTGCTCGATCTCCGCCTCCGCGAGCGCCAGGAATGCCTCCGCATCGACGCGCTCGACGGCCCGCTCGGGCGGGCGTACGCCGGCGATGATCTCCTCGGCGTGAGCGCGCAGCTCCGGTTCGACGCCCCCATAGAGCTCGATGCTCAGCGGCAGGAAGTCCTCGGTGTTGCGGGCGTCGAGCATCCGAAACTGCAGCTGCAGCTCGCGGTGTTTGCGACGCAACAGTTGCGCCAGCAGCGGATCGTCCACCCGGTTCAGGTCGATATCGGCGAGCACCGCAGCCAGCACGGCGGGGTCGGTCTCGAGATCGCGATAGGCGAACTCCGGCTCCGTGCCGTCGCTCAGGAAGCGCTCGCGGCACTCTTCGGCGTTGAGCGGGGTGATGTCGAGCAGGAACCGCAGGCTCGCGGCAAGCTGCGCCAGTGCATAATCGACGCCCAGACTCTCGACGGAGAGCCCGCCGGCCGGAGGGACATCCTCAGAAGGCACCGGCTCACCCCTTCCTCAGTGCGAGCGCGGGGGTGTCGAGCCGATCGGCCGGCAGGCGAAGACCATGGCCCGCGTGGACCGCGGTCGCCACGACGGGACCGTTCCAACGACCCTGAAAACTATAAGCTTCGCTGCCCATCCGGCTATCGAAGCGCAAAGTCGACAAAAGCGGCAAGGCGTTGAAGCAAAGGGCATGAGAGGCTGTGGGGAGGAGGTTGCCATGGCGAAGCGCTACCGACCGTTTCTCACAGATCTGATCCGTGCACTAGCGGGGGAGCGGCGCCGGGAGCGCGAGGCGGACAGCGTCGAGGCGCTCGAGCAGGCCCTCGCCCGCCCGCCGCTCGAGCGGCTGCTCGCGGCGTGCGATGTGCTCATGGGCCAGCTCGGCGAAGCGGCGCTGCTGGCGGTGGCGGAGCAGGCCGTCGAGGCGTACGCCGAATTGGGGCCCGAGGACAAACGCGCGTTCTTCTGCCATCTCCGCGATCGGTTCGGGGCGGACCCGGAGCCGATCACGCAGGCGTATGCCGAATGGGCCGAACGCCCCGATGCCGCCCGGCTCGCGACCCTGTTCCGGGCAGCCGAGCCGCGCCGCCAGCAATTGCTGCGGCGGCTGAACATGGCGCCCGGGGCGACGCTCGCGCTGGTGCACATGCGCGCCGACCTGCTCCGCGCCGCCAAGGACGATCCCGAGCTGGCGCCCGTGGATGCCGACTTCGCTCACCTGCTCACGGCGTGGTTCAACCGCGGATTCCTGGAGATGCACCGGATCACCTGGGATACGCCGGCGGCGATCCTGGAGAAGATCCTCGACTATGAGTCGGTCCACCCGATGGCCGGCTGGGACGAGCTGCGGCGGCGCCTCGACCCGGTGGACCGGCGTTGCTATGCGTTCTTCCATCCCGCGACCGGGAACGAGCCGCTCATCTTCATCGAGATCGCGCTCACCCGCGGCGTACCCGAAGCGATCGCGCCGCTCCTCCTCCCCGGCGACTCGCTCGATCCCGATGGCGCGGACACCGCGGTCTTCGATCAACAACTCCCTCGCCGGCCTGCGCGGCATCTCGTTCGGCAGCTTCCTCATCAAGCACGTCGCCGCCGCGCTCAGCGGCGACCTGCCGCAGCTGCGGACCTTCGTCACGCTCTCGCCCGTCCCCGGCTTCGCCCGCTGGCTCGCTGCCGAGGCCGGGCACGACGAGGCGGTGCGCGAGTTGGTCGCCCGGTTGGCCGATGACCGCTGGCTGCGCGAGGAGGGTGCGCAGGAGTCGCTGCGCCCGGCGGTGCTCGCTGCCGGCGCGCGCTATGTGCTGCGGGCCAAAGCCGGCACCGGTGAACCGCTCGACCCCGTCGCGCGCTTCCACCTCGGCAACGGCGCCTCGGCGTGGCAGCTGAACTGGCCGGGAGACCTCTCCGCGGACGCCCTGCGACGGGCGCACGGGTTGATGATCAACTATCGCTATGACCCGGGGCTGATCGAGGACCAGCACGAGGCCTATGTCCGCGATCACACCGTCGCCCACAGCGACGCGCTGGAGGCATTGCTGGGCCGGGGCTGAGTGAGGCCGTGGATCCTGCGCAAAAACCACGTCGGCTTTGGGGTGGTGGGTCATCTTTCCTAGCCACCTGGTGAGACGGGGGCGCTGGCCGTGGTTTGTGCGCGCATCGGGATAGGTTCACCCCATGACCGGTCCCGAGCCGCGCGGTCCCGCAGGACCTCCACCCGAGCGCACGCCACCGGCCGGCCCGGTCGCACCGGCGACCGACAAGCCCTTCACCAACACCGCCATCGCGATCCTCATCTTGGTGAACGCCCTGGCACCACTGGCCACGGCGACCTATCTCCCCGCGCTCCCGATCGCCCAGGCCGACCTCGCGGCGAGCCCGGTCGCGATGCAGCTGACGCTCACGACGTTCATCCTCGGCAGCGCCGTCGGTCAGTTGATCGTGGGCCCGATCAGCGACCGCACGGGCCGCAAGGGTGCGCTGCTCGTGGGCCTGCTGCTCTATGTCGGTGCGAGCGTCGGGGTCGCCCTGTCGCCGCACGTCGCCTGGCTGATCGCGTGGCGCGTCGTCCAGGGCATCGGGGCGGGCGCGGGCATGGTGCTCGGCCGGGCGATCGTCGCCGACCGGGCGACCGGCGTCACCGCCGCCAAGCTGCTGGGTCTGATGATGGCGATCGGCGTCGTCGCCCCGGCGATCGCACCGCTCCTCGGTGTCGCCCTGCTGCGCCTCACCAACTGGCGCGGCATCTTCGGCACGGTCGTCATCGTCGGCGTCCTCCTCGCGGTCGCCATCGTCCTGCGGCTTCCCGAGACCCGGCCCCGCGGCCAGGGCCGCAGCCACGGCGTCGTCGCCGATCGCTCCGGCGGCTCGTGGCGCCGCTTCCTCGCGCTGGTCGCGGCGGGGGGCCTGGCGTTCGCCGCCATGTATGCCCTCATCGCCGCCGGCCCCTATCTCTATCAGCGCCAGTTCGGCCTGTCGCCCGAGGCCTATGCCGGCCTCACCGCCGTGGTGTCGGTGGGGATGGGTGCGGTGGCCTTCTTCGGGACGCGAGCGCTGGGCCGGTCCGGCCCCATGGGGCTCGTGACGCCCCGGCTGATGGCCGGGATTGCGCTCGTGGTCCTCGCCGCGGGTGCCTTGATCGTCGGCGCCATGCACCTCCTCGACGCCCCGGTCTGGGCCTGGATCGCCGCGCTCGCGCTCGCGATGCTCCCGGCCGGGTTGGCCCTGGGCACGCTCACCGCCCTGATCATGGACGCCGCCCCCATCCCACCCGGCGGGGCCTCCGCCATCGCCGGCGTCGTCCAGGCCGCCCTCGGCGCCGCGATGCCGCCGATCGTCGGCCTCGGCGGTGACGCCCCGGGCGGGGTGATGGCACTCGCGCTCCTCATCTCCGCCCTGGCGGCATTGACCACCTTCGCCCTCAGCGGCGGGCGGCGCACCGGCCACGCCCACCGCACACCGCGCCCGCCCAGACGCAGCTAAACCGGGGATATCCGGTCCTTCGCTTTCCATCGGCAGAGACTGCCGCCCTTTAAGTTGTTCTCATGTCCCGAGTGCTGAGCATCCTGCTGCTGGTGTGGTGGCTGCTCGGCCTCGCCGGAGCCGCCCACCTGGCCGCCGTTCTGCGCCCGACCTCACCCGACCGGCTGACCGCCCAGGTCGCCTTCCTCGACCAGGCGATCGCCGATGGTGCAGGGGAGCGGATGCAGGAATTGTTCCCCGAGGGTGAGTTCTTCACCGTCGGCCTCACCGCGCTCGCGGCGGGGAACAGGGCGCTGACCACGAGGGACACGGCCGAGACGCAGCAGGCCACGGAGCGCCTCGATCGTGCGATCGCCGCCCTGGAGCGACCCACGGCGCGCGCCCGGTTCGGCCAGATCCCCGAGCTCGACCACGGCACCTTCCACCGCGGCTGGCTGCTGTTGCTCAAGGTCACCCGGGCCGAGCTGACCAACGTCTCCACTCCCGACCTCCAGGACGAGGCCGATGCCATCGCGCAGGCCCTGACCACCGACCTCACCGGCGTACCCCCTTCCTATTCCGGCCAACGCTGGCCCTGTGACGCGGTCGTCGCGATGGGCGCCGTGCAGCGCGCCCACCAACTGGCCGGCCGGCAGACCTATCAGCTCAGCGACTGGCTCATCCGGATCGAGGCGCTCCGCGATCCCGCGACGGGGTTGCTGCCGCACCAGATCAACCCCGACGGTTCGGCGATCTCCGGGCCGCGCGGGTCGTCCCAATCGATCATCCACATCTTCTGGCCCGAGCTGTCGCCCACGGCCCCGCGTGACTGGGCGAGGTTCCGCGATCTGTTCGTCGTGCGCGAGGCCGGGCTGATCGGGGTCCGGGAGCACCCGCTCGGCTCGACCGGGGACGGCGATATCGACTCCGGCCCGCTCGTCCTCGGCGTCTCCCTCTCGGCCACGGCAGTCACCCTCGGGGCCGCCCGCGCCAACGGTGACCTCGAGCTCGCCCGGCGCCTCGATGTCGAGGCCGAGGCGCTCGGCCTGCCGGCGCAGTGGGACGGCAGGCGCAGCTTCGCCGGCGGGGTCATGCCGGCCGGGGACGCGTTCGTCGCCTGGTCGCGCAGCGTTCCGGTGACCGACCAGACGCTCACGTTGCCACCGGTGCCAAAGGCCTGGGGGTTGCCGGTCCTGGCGGTGGCCGCGGTGGCGCCGCTGGGGCTGGCTCCGATCGGGTACGCCGGAGTGCGTGCCCGGCGGCGGCGCGTGCGGGCGGGCTGACTCACTCCCGCGAGTCCGCGGTGGAGCGGGCGAGCGCCTTGGACTTCGCGCGGGCCCCCGCCCGGTGGGTGCGGGTGACGAGCCGGCCGAAATAGGCGCCGAGGCTGATCCCGCCGGCGATTGCCAGCCCCGTGGCGGCGGCTCCCCACAGGAGGCTGGGACCGGTCGTGCCGGCGGTCGCGGCCATACCGGGCTCCACGAGGTAGTACAGCCCCCGATAGACCATCCCGCCCGGCAGGAACGCCACGATGCCCGATGTCGTGATCGCCAGCGCCGGGACGCGGAAGCGGCGGGCCATCGGCTGGGCGAGGAACCCGACCGCCACGCAGGCGAATGCCGTCGCGACGATCGATTGGAACCCGATGCTGCCGGCCAACTGATGCACGATCCAGCCGAGGACCGCGAGCCCGCACGCGACCAGGATCGTCCGTGGGCCGGCATAACCGCTCACGGCGAAGCCCGCCGCGATCGCCAGGACTGCCCCGACCTGCACGAGAGGAGAACTCGCGCTGGTCACAGCCGGGATGATGTATGCCGGGACGCCCAGGCGGAACGACAGCGTGATCACCGCCAGCACCCCGACGAGGATGCCGAGCGTCAGGATCACCACCTCGAAGGTCCGCCCCGATGCCGTCACGTAATAGCCGTCGATCGCATCCTGCGCCGCCCCCACCACGGCGAGCCCAGCAAGCAGCACCACGATCCCCGTCGCAACAAGGATTGAGGGCCGGAAGTCGTCGAACATCGGCGGCCAATAGGAGCGGACCGCCACGAGCAGCATCGCAAACGCCGTCGGGATGGCCCCGCCCACGATCTGGCCGAAGAACGCGGCCAGCCGCCGCCGCGCGGTCCACAGCGAGGCCCGGTCGACCAGCGCGACGAGCCCGCAGGCGAGGAGGATCTCCAGCGGCGATCCCCCGAACAGCGCACAGACCCCGGCCGCGAGCACGATGAACCCGAGGGTGACGATCCAGCGCCGATAGATCCGCGGGTGGGCCATGATCTGTTCAAACCGCGCCCGCGCATCGTCGAGGGCCAGCCCGTCGTGGACGATGGCATTGACGAGGTCATCGGTCTCGGCCAGCCGCTGATAGTCCGGCGTTCGCCCCACGACGATCCGCACCATCGTCACCGGATCCTCGAACGGGCCGCGGTGGTGGGTGACCGCGATCGAGGTGAACGTGACATCGACATGCACCGACCGCAGGCCATAGGCGCGCGTGACCGCGAGGATCGCAGCCGTCACGTCGGCCGAGGACGCGCCGGTCGAGAGCGTGGAGTCACCGATCCGCATCGCAAGGTCGATGACGCTGCGCGAACGGGTCTTCTCGACGCCGTCGCTGACGGCTCGCAGGTCCAGCCCCCAGGTGGGTGGTTCGTCGTCGCGGACCACCCGGCGGGCGCGGCGGATCAGATCCGCGGGCGGGATCACCCTGCGCGCCGCCGGTGGCTCCTGCGGTTCGGGCCGGGGGCGGGGAGGATCGTCGGATGCGCCGCAGAAATCGTGCGTCGGGTGCTCGGACACGCCACCACTGTGCGCCATCGCCTTCACAGGGGCAAACTGCGCGCGCGCCGCGGCCGCTCGGAGCCCTGACGTGTCAGATCCGCCAGCAGGCGTTGATCTGCGGCCAGCCGGCGAACCGGGCCTCCCAGAAGAGGTAGGCCTCGGTGGCGTTGTTCATCGAGGCAGCGATGTGGGTCGGGGTGGCGTTGGTGGAGAACCGCACGTTCGCACCGCTGCGGCACCACGACCGGGCCATCGAGCGCGCCTGGTCATAGGGGATCACGTCGTCGAGCACCGAATGGGTCACCAGCACGGGCACCCGCGGCGCCCGGTTGCCGATCCTCTGCTCCGCGACGATCGTGCGCCACGGCTCGCTGTCGGCCATCTGGGCGAACGACAGCCCGCTCGTCGTGAGCGTCGAGGTGCGCACGAACGGGGCCACCGACGCCCCGCCCTGGCAGTGGTCCTCGATCCGCCCGGTCGTCTGCAGGCCGAGCTCATTGGCGAAGTCGGCCGGGTCGATGTCATAGCTTTCGGCCAGGCCCCGGGCGGCATAGAGCACGAAGTCCGTATACAGCGAGTGGTCGATCTTCTGCGATACCGCCTTCAGATCGGCCGGGACCGCACCCACCACGGCGCCCCGCACGCGCAGCTCCGGGGCGTACTCCGAGGCCAACTCGGCCGCCGACGCGCCTGCTCCGCCGCCCTGGGAATAGCCCTGGATGCCGACCGGATTGCTCGTGCTCAGACCCGTCGCGGGCAGTTTCTGCGCCGCACGGACGGCATCGAGGACGGTGTGCGCCTGGGACTGCCGGTCCATATAGGTGTGCATGCCCGCGGTGCCGAGACCCTCATAGTCGGTCATTGCAATCGCATAGCCGCGCTTCAGGAGCCCAGTGATATAGATGCCCTCGTATTCCAGTCCCTCGCTGAACTGGCGCGAGGGCGCGCACCGGTCGGCCATCCCCTGCGTGCCCGGCGCATAGGCGATGATCGGCCGCTCGCCCCGCCCCGTCCACCGGGTCTTCGGGACCATGATCGTCCCGCTCACCGCGATGGGCTGGCCCGCACGGTCGGTCGACTTATAGAGCACCCGCCACGAGTTCATCACCACCGTGTTCACCTGGGCCGGATCGAGGCGATAGGTCATCGGTTCGCTGCGGATGACAGCGCCGTTCTCCGCCGGCAGGTCCGCGGGCGTCTGATAGAAGGCGGGCCGGTCCTGGTCGACGGCGTACGCCGGGCTGGGCGTTCCTAGCGCTGCGCTGATCAGCGCGATGCCGAGGGCGGCGATTCCTGCACGGACGGGGCGGCGGAAGCGGGACATGGACGACTCCTGACGGAAAAAGGACGGGACGACACGCGGAAAATAGATGGCCCCGGAAGGTGTCGACAAACAGGCGAGCGGCGAAGCGGAAACGCGGCGATTTCCGGTGTTCAGGGGCGGTTTCGGACCGGAAGTTTCCCTTGCATGTGAGGCGACTCGCGTTAGCGTGGGTACTTATCGAGCACTCAATGGCGAGGAGGAGATCACGATGGCGACACGCAACGGAAGCGCGATCTGGAAGGGCGACCTGCAGACCGGGACGGGTCAGGTGACGGTGGGCAACGGCGTTCACACGGGCGAATACTCGTTCAAGTCCCGGTTCGAGGACGGCGGTGGCACCAACCCGGAGGAACTCATCGCGGCGGCGCACGCGGCCTGCTATTCGATGCAGCTGTCAGCCCTGCTGGCCGACCGGGGCGCACCGGCGACGAGCGTCGACACCGACGCGGTGTGCGCGCTGCGCAACGTCGACGGCCTGCCGACGATCACGTCGATCTCGCTGACCACCGTGGGCGAAGTGCCCGGGCTCAGCGAGACCGACTTCCAGGAGGTCGCCGAGGAGGCCAAGGGCGTCTGCCTCGTCACCCGCGCCCTCGCCGGGGTCAAGGAGGTCACCCTGAAGGCCAAGCTCAGGGGCTGACCGGCCGCTCGGACTCGGCGCGGCCGGGTGTCTGGACCAGCCGCCCGTTCAGCCGGGAGCGCACGAAGGACTCGAAGCTCTCGTCGCCGTCGACCGGCTCGACACAGGCGCTCAGGATCGCGAGCGCGCCGGTTTCCATGAGGGAGGTCCGCTCCTGCTCGTCGAGGATCCGCTGGTCCGGGGCGCCGACCTGGCGCAGCGCAAGACCCTCCGCGAGGCCCATGAGGATGTCGGCCAGTGTCTGATAGGTCATTCCGGCCCGCAGCTTGTAGCCCCACGAGGTGATCACCGCCTCATAGACGGTGGCCCAGCTCTCGGCGAGAGAGTCATACATGCGCGCGAGCGACTCGTGGAGTTCCGGCTCGCGGGCGGCCATGATCGTCGCCAGGAGCTGGATCCGGAAGCCGGCATCGGCGGGCACGGCCGTGGCGTTCGCGACCGCCACCTCGTGCACCATCTGCAGCGGATCGTCCAACTCGCTCAGCTGTGCCAGGGTCGTCCCCGAGACCGCGGAGACCCACGGCTCGATCAACAGCGAGGCGCGCAGCAAGTCCATCAGGAAATCGCGATGCGGATCCCACAGGTCCCGCAGGCCGCCCACCGAGCCGCGGCGGGGGAGATCGGGATGCTCCTCCTCGGCGACCTCGTTGACGACCTTCTTGCGGGACAGGAAGGCCACGAACGGGTGGATCTGGGGGTCCACGTCCTCGCGGGCCGGGGGCATCACGGCCTTGGCCAGCAGCCGCAGACCGGCTTGGAGATAGCTCTTCGTCGCCGGGCTCTGCGCCGCTTTGAGTCGACCCTCCATCGTCCACCGGTTGAGGTTGCGCAGCACCTCGCTCAACTGGATGTCGTCGAGATCGGCGACGTTCGGAATCTCCCACTGGACCATGCACCAAGCATGCCCAACCAGCAAGGGGGCAGGGGTGTGGGCACGCGATTGTGCCCACATGGTGATGTGCACCCGGTCGAGTCCTCTCGGCTGGGACCACCTCGCCGGGCGCCCATTTCCGACGCGTGGTTGGGCTTGGATAGGGGCAGGGGCAGGTTGTCGCCTGCAGGGGGACGCTCGGCCGAGGACGTTCACTCGTCCGAGTGTTGGGGCAGCTTGTTTCGCCTTCGCTCGGGGCCCTGGGCCGCGGTTGTGCTCGTGCATGGCACCCCGGTTCACCCCCGAGTGTCGGCGAACTGGTTAGCTGCATCCATGAAGCGGCTGCTGACCATTGCGGGCTGGCTCGCTGCCGGGGCCGGGCTGGGCGTGAGCGGGCTGGCCGGCTATACGGCCTGGACCTTGAACGGCGCTCGCCGCCCGTGGCCGCCCTACACCTTCAGCCCGTTCGAGATCGGTCTGCCGACCGAGGACGTGACCTTCACCGCCGACGACGGCGTACCCCTCGCCGGCTGGTGGCTCGACGATCCCGACGCGGCGACGGTCGTGATCTGCTGCCACGGCCACCGGGGCAACAAGGCCGACATGCTGGGGATCGGACCGGGGCTGCATCGCGCCGGCCACAGCGTGCTGCTGTTCGACTTCCGCGGCAACGGGTCCTCCGGTGACGGGCCGCAGTCGCTGGCCCATCACGAGCAACGCGACCTGAGCGCCGCCGTGGCGTACGCCCGCCGTCGCCGGCCGGGCGCCCGGATCGCGGTCGTCGCGTTCTCGATGGGCGCCTCGACCGCCATCCTCACCGCCGTGGAGGAGCCCGCGATCGACGCGCTCGTGCTCGACTCACCGTTCGCGACGATGAGCGACGTGGTCGCGGCGAACTACCGGCGCTATCGGCTGCCGTCGGAGCCGCTGATCCCGCTGGCGGATCTGGTGAACCGCCTGCGCTACGGCTATACGTTCGCTCAGGTCCGCCCGCTCGACCTGATCGGCGCGCTCGGCCCGCGCCCGATCCTGCTCCTGCACGGCACCGAGGACCGGATCATTCCCTATGACCACGCCGTTCAGCTTGCCGAGGCCGCCGCCCCCGGGACGGTCGAACTCGTCACCTTCGACGGCGTCGACCACTGCGGCGGCTATTTCGCCGACCGACCGGGCTATATCGCGCGCGTCGCGGAGTTCCTCGACCGCTCACTCGGCGATGGCCTCGTCCGGCCCGGGCAGTGACTGCTGGATCGCGACATAGTGCTGCTCCATCGCGGGGTAGTAGTCGTCCCACAGCAGGTCGTCGGGGTTCTCCCCACGCAGATAGCTGGTGAGGCGGTCCAGGTAGTACTCCCAGCCGGGGCCCGTGCTCGGGACGAGTTCGGGGTCGGTGACGATGTGGTTCAGCGTGAGATGGGTGTCCCCGGTCGGGGCCGGCTCGACCTCCAGGATGAGGTTCCAGGAGCCGAACTCGTCGACCGAGGTCACGTGGAGGAGCCCGGGCTGCTCGCACCGCTCGATGTCGAAACGGGACGGGGTCGGATCGTCCTCGCCCTCGGCGGTCATCCGCACCATGACGTAGCCGTCGGCGGGGTCGCCGGTCCACGATCCGAACCAGTGTGCGCTGCGCTCCGATTCGGTCAGCGCCGCCCAGACCTCCTCGATCGGGTTCTTGAGCGTGCGGCCGAAGACCAGGGCACTGCCCTCGGGGCGTACTCGATGAAATCCGGTCGGTATGGGCATCGTGCCTCCCCAGTGAGAGTGAACGGTGACAATTGTTTGCTGCGACCGGAGCCGGCGCCCCCTGCGCACTGGCACAGCGTGATCTCAATCCTGTGCCACCGCGCAGGGCTTGCCAAGGGAGTCGGGCGGATCGCAGGCAGACTGTGACCATGCGTGCGGCGAAGGTGGTGTTCGGCCTGTGGGTGCTCGCGGCCGCCGCGTTCGTCGGGCTGTGGGTCTGGGGGCTGCTCACGATGCCGGCCGAGGTCCCGGTGCACACCGATCTCGTCGGCAACACCACGCGATGGGGCTCGCGCTGGGAGTTGCTCATCGTCCTCGGGATCGCGGCGGTCGTGGCCGGCGGGCTGCCGGTGCTGATCGGCGGCTGGATCGCCCGGGGCGGCGCGCTCACTCATGTGAACATCCCCAACAAGGACTGGTGGCTCGCGACGCCCGCGCGTGAGGGGGAGGCGCGGCGCCGCGTCGCCGCGGCTCGGGTCGGGGTCTACCGGGTCAGGCGGGCGTCGCGGCCAAGGCGTTGG
>JAUNRO010000058.1 GCA_030544185.1 Propionibacteriaceae bacterium
CGCCTTCTTCATCGCCTGGAACGACTTCGTCTATGGCATCTCGCTGACGTCCACCTCGGCCGCCCGTCCGGTCCCGGCCGCGCTGGCGTTCTTCACCGGCGCCTCGCAGTTCGAGGAACCGGCCGGCGCCATCTCGGCGGCAGCGATCGTCGTCACCATTCCCGTCGTCATCATCGTCCTGCTCTTCCAGCGTCAGATCGTTGCCGGTCTGACCCAGGGCGCGGTCAAGGGCTGAGCCCTCAGGAGGATTCGAAAGAACATGTCAACCATTGAATGCAAGAACCTGGTCAAGAAATACGATGACGGCTTCCCGGCCATCAACGATGTCTCCCTGGACATCGCCGACGGCGAGTTCATCATCCTCGTCGGGCCCTCGGGGTGCGGGAAGTCCACGCTGTTGCGGATGATCGTCGGTCTGGAGGACATCACCTCCGGCGAGCTGCTGATCGACGGCAAGCGCATGAACGAGGTCGCCCCGCGGGACCGCAACCTGTCCATGGTGTTCCAGAACTATGCGCTCTATCCCCACCTCACCGTCTATGAGAACATCGCGTTCCCACTGCGGCTGAACAAGAACAAGGGCGAGCAGAAGGACCTCGATGCCCGCGTCCGCCGGGCCGCGGAGATGCTCGACCTGAACGAGCACCTGGAACGCAAGCCGGGCAACCTGTCCGGTGGCCAGCGACAGCGCGTGGCGATGGGCCGGGCGATCGTGCGGGAGGCCGATGCGTTCCTGTTCGATGAGCCGCTGTCCAACCTCGATGCCAAGCTGCGCGGGCAGATGCGGACCCAGATCGCGCAACTGCAGCGTACGCTCGGCACGACCTCGGTCTATGTCACCCACGACCAGACCGAGGCCATGACGCTCGGGGACCGGGTCGCCGTGCTCAAGCGCGGCATCCTGCAGCAGGTCGCCAGCCCGCGGGAGCTCTATGAACAGCCGATCAACCTGTTCGTCGCGGGCTTCATCGGTTCGCCGGAGATGAACTTCCTGCCGGCCCACGCCGTGGACGGAAAGCTGCAGACTCCGCTGGGTGACCTGAAGGTCCCAGACGGCCACTACCGGGCCGCCGAGGACAAGGACATCGTCCTGCTCGGTGTCCGTCCGGAGCACTTCGAGGACGCCAAGCTGGTCGACGAGGGGGTCCGCAACGAGGGCACGGTCTTCAGCGCGAATCTCACCCACACCGAGTGGCTGGGCAACGAGCAGTACGGCTATATCCGCTATGAGGCCGACGAGAAGGTCAAGGGCAAGCTCGACGAGCTCGCCAAGGATCTCGACGGCGATGAGATGCAGCCGCAGATCGTTGTCGCGCTCGACTCGACCAGCCGCATCCGCGGTGGCGATACCGCCGACATCTGGATGGACACGCGCAAGCTGCACGTATTCGATCCCGAGACGGGCGAGAACCTGACCCGCGACGCCGAGGCGGGTGCCCGGCTCACCGAGGAGGCCGCCCAGGAGCGGGCCGCCGAGATCGAGCGAGCAAGGGACAGCGAGCAGCAGCGCTGAACCCCAGCGAAACCAACGCCACGTGGCCCCGGCAGACCACGCCGGGGCCACGTGGCGTTCCGCGCTGCAGGCTTGGCGGATCCGACTACTGAGCGGTTGGCAGACTGGCTAGGCTCATGGCTGCTGAGCGAACGCAAGGAGGCGTCATGAAGGTTGCGGTGCTGGGATCGGGCAACGGCGGGCTCGCCTGCGCGTTCGAGTTGTCCAAGGCGGGCCGGGAGGTCGCCCTGTTCGATCTGCCACAATTCGGCGCCCAGATCGCCGCGGTCGCCGAGGTGGGCGGCATCACCGCTACCGGTCAGCTGGCGGGCTTTGCGCCCGTGGTCTATGCCGGCCACGACATCGCCGCTGCCCTCGATGGCGCGGACCTCGTGCTGGTGGTCGGCCCCGCGTTCGCGACACCCCCGATGGCCGAGGTCTGCCGCGGCCACCTCAAGCCCGGGATGGCCGTCATCGTCTGCCCCAGCTCCTGCGCCGGGGCGCTGACCTTCCGCCAGATCGCCGAGCTGGGCCCAGACAGCGGGGTCCTCGTCGGCGAGACCAGCACCCTCCCCTATGCCGTGCGCATCACCGGCCCCGGCCAGATCAACATCTTCCACCGGCTCACCACGGGCACCTATCTGGCCGCGACACCACCGAGCGACACCGACCGGCTCTTCGCCCTGGTCGAGGACGTGTGGCCGCTGGAGAAGGGCGACTCGGTCCTCCAGACGACCCTGCAGAACGGCAATCCCGTCATCCACCCGGCCGTGAGCCTGCTCAATGCCGGCCTCATCGACCGGGGCGGGGACTTCCTGTTCTATGAGGACGGCGTCACCGAGGGCGTGGGCCGGCTGATCGAAGGCGTCGACCGCGAACGCCTCGCGATCGCCGAAGCACTCGGCGTGCGCGTGCTGTCCGAGCCGGCCCTGGGCGTCCGCCAGGGCTATATGACCGAGGAGAACTATTCCACCGACTATTCCACGGCGCCCGGCTTCCTCGGCATCGGCGCCCAGGGCCAGCTCGACCATCGCTATCTCACCGAGGACGTCGGCTATGGCCTGGTGTTCCTCGCCGACCTCGGCCTGCGCCTGGGGGTGCCGACACCGGTGATGGATGCGGTCATCGAGATCACCAACGTCGTCCTCGGCCGCGACTTCCGCGCCGAGCAGGCCCGGACGCTGGAGTCACTGGGTTATGGCCACCTCAGCACCGAGGAACTGCGCGCCCTCTGACGACCCGGCTCAGCCGCCGAACTGCTGGGTGGCGTAGGAGCCGCTGTCGGACCAGCCCACGCCGAGCTGGGTGAGGTTGGGATTGAGGATGTTCGCCCGGTGGCCCGGCGAGTTCATCCACATCTCGACGGTCCGCTCGGGTGTCCGCCCGCCCATGGCGACGTTCTCCGCGGCGGTGCGCAACTCGCACGTGCCCATCCAGTCCCTCAGGTTGCTGTGATAGAGCCGCTGCTCACCGCTCATCCGCTCCGACCACTGCTGTGCCGAATCGGCGAGGCAGTCGTTGTGGGTCAGCGGGGCGAGCCCCGCCTGGGCACGCTCCGCGTTCGTGAGCTCGAGGATCCGGGCGGCCTGGTCCGACTGCGCAGCAGGTGCCTGAGTGCTCGGCGCGGGCGCGGTCTCGGCCACTGGCTCGGCGGGTGCGGTCTCAGCCGGAGCCGCCATCCTGCGCTGCGCGGGCGCAGCCTGGGTCGCCGCCGGCGCGGGCTGTGCGGGTGCGGTCTGGGTGGGAGCCGGGGTCCACTCCCCCCGGGTGGGCGCGGACTTCCACGTCAGCCGCCGGTCCTGCTGCTGATCTCCGCACCAGGCCCGCGGCCACTCGAAGAAGGCCAGCCGGATGTTGCACCAGGAGGGTCGGGACTGCTCGGCCGGCGCGGCGGGTGCACCGGTCGGGGTGGCGGCGGCAGCCGGCGCCAGGGCCAGGGTGGCGGCGCCCGAGAGGGCCACCGCGGCGACGGCGCGACGAAGCCAGGCGTGACGATTCATGGGAAGTTCCTCAGTTCGCTCGGGGGGTAGTTCGCTGGGGCGGTTCGGTGAGAACCCGGCGTCACCCTAGGGCCTGACCAACCGGAAACAAATCGTTGTGGATTGGTTATCTCCCCTCCGGCATCTTCCTCTGGCCCAACTCCCGCTGGGACCGTTAACGTTGGTTGTTTCGCGTTTCTTGGCTCTCCTGCTGACCAGCCGTCGGCCCCAAGCGGGACGTTTGCCCCAGTCCGACATGAGAACCGGCCTCGTCCGGGAACGCGCGGCGCCGCACCCGCCGGGCAGGCGACCATCCGAACGGGCCGCCCGGCGAACTCGCCGGTTGTGGCGCCGTCTCCGGTGCCCCATGCGGAACGACCTCAGCCCACCCGCTCCAGGTTCCGTTCGGCGCGGGCGACCAGCCGCTCCAACACCTCGTTGTATTCCACGTGGTGCTCGATCATCCCCATATGCCCCGAATCGGGCATCTCGAGGGACTCCGCCCCGGGCAGGGCCAACACGATCCGGTGGGTGTGCTCGATCGGGATGATCTGATCGGTGACCCCGCCGATCACCGCGGTCTCGATCCGGGCCAGGACCTCCAGCCCCCGCCCACCATCGAATTCCGCGAACGCCGGATAGAAGTCCGCGACCACATCGAGCGGCGTGAGTGAGATCATCTCGCTGAGGAAGTCCACGTATTCCCCCGGCACCTGCGACCCGAACCCCCCACGCCGGGTCACCACATAGGCGATGTCGGAGCTCGCCTTGCGGCTCTTCTCCACCACCGTCGGGATGCGGTTGAGCGCGGCCATCAGTGGCTCGACCAGTCGCGGAAACAGCTCGCCGGGGATGCCCTTGACGATCGAATGGTTGCGCATATCGCCACCGGAGGTGGCCAGCAGTCCAACGCCGACCACCTTGGAGCCGATCAGCTTGGGATAGCGGGCCGCGAACTCCATGATCGCCATCCCGCCCATCGAGTGCCCCATCAGCACCACAGGCTCATCGGGCTCGGTCGTCGTGTCGAGGATCAGCTTGAGGTCGCGGGCCAGCTGACGGATCCGGCACCGCTTCCCCGCCGAACGCCCCGAGCGGCCGTGGCTGCGCTGGTCATAGAGCACGATCTTGTGCCGCCCGCGGAAGTGCTTGCGGATGAAGTGCCAGCAGTGCAGCGACAGCACGAAGCCGTGCACCATCACGATCGTCACTCCGGGCTCGGTGCCGGGGGTCGGCTCGTCGACCTCCACATGGAGTTCCACGCCGTCGCGGGTCACGACCGGCGGCCCCGGCGCGCGCAGCGTGAAGAACGGCTCGCGCTCGGGCAGTGCCGCCCGGTCCTTCTTGAACACCTGGCTGACCACGCGGCGTTCGAGCTCGAATCCCGTCGCGATCGCACCCGCGGCCAGGGCGCCGATGCCCGTCACCAGGCCCAAGCCCTTGGCGATCCGGCCGCTGCCCCTGCTCACTGGACACCTCCGGCATACCTCCGCTGAACCCGTGGCCCGATCCGCGTCACGATCTCATAGCCGATGGTCCCGCAGGCTGCCGCCCACTCGGAGGCGCTCGGGAAGCCCGCGCCGCCGAACAGCGTGATCTCGTCGCCCGCCTGCTCGCGCGCGCCCGGGCCGAGGTCGACGACGAACTGGTCCATGCAGACCCTGCCGGCGATAGGGGTACGCCGGCCGGCGACCATGCACGCGGCTGCCGCTCCCGAGTCCCGCGAGGAGGCCGCCCGGGGGATGCCGTCGGCGTACCCCAACGGGACGAGCCCCAGCACCGTCTCCCCGGTCGCCGCCCAGGTGTGACCATAGGAGACCGCTGTCCCAGCACCGGCGGCCTTCGCGCCCAGGAGCTGGGCGCGCAGGCGCATGACGGGCTGCAGGGGTATGCCGGCGTTGGCGGCCACGTCGCCATCCGCGGGGTCGACGCCATAGGCGGCGATGCCCACGCGGACGAGCTCGAAGCGCAGGTGGGGCATGCCGAGCGCAGCGGCGGAGTTGGCGAGGTGACGGATCGGAACCGTCAGCCCTGCGGCGCGGGCCTGCTGGACCGCCTGGTCGAAGGCGGCGGTCTGGGCCGCGGTGGCCGGATGGCCGGGGTCGTCGGATGCGGCGAGATGGGACCAGACCGCGACGACCTCGATGGCGCCCGTCTCGACCGCGGCGGCGGCGTCGGCGCACAGGTCGGCCCACCGGTCGGCCGGGCAGCCGTTGCGGGACAGCCCAGTGTCGACCTTGAGGTGGACCCGGGCGGGGTGGCCGGCGGTCGCGGCGGCCGCGACGACCCGGGACAGCTGAGCCGGGTGATGGACGGCGAGGTCGACGTCGAGGGCGATGGGCACCACGACGTCCTCGTCCTCGCCATAGAGCCAGCAGAACAGCCGGCCGGTGTCCCCGGCCTCCCGGAGCCCCTTCGCCTCACCGATCGTGGCGACGCCGAGCCACCGCGCGCCGGCCGCGCGCGCCGTCCGGGCGCACGGCAGGATGCCGTGGCCATAGGCATCGGCCTTGACCACGACCATCAGCTCGGCGGGCGCGACGAGTTCGGCGATGGCCCGGACGTTGGCGGCGAAGGCATCGAGGTCGATCTCCGCCGACGCCGTCTCCGGGTGGATCAGCTCACTCATGCATCCCTCCGCTGCGATCCGCTGCGATCCGTTCGAGCCTGCTCCTGGGTGAGCCATTCGAGCTCGGCGATCGTGTCCGGCAGGCGGCGGGCGATTTCTGTTGGGGGGTGGGGTCCGGGGTGGGCGCGGGCGGTGATGGCCTGCGCCGAGGCGGCCGCGACCGCGGCCGTGCGGGCGTCGAGGCCCGCGGCGAGCAGGGTCGCGCAGATCCCCGCGAGGGTGTCACCGGAGCCGGCCTGGCCCGTCCAGGGCGGGCCCGGAACGGCGACGTGGACGCATGAGTCGCCGGGGCGCGCGGCATACTGCGTCGCCCCCTTCAGCAGCACCGTCGCCCCCGTGCGCTCGGTGGCGGCGCGCACCGAGCCGATCGGATCGGTCTCCACGGCGCTGCGCTCGACGCCGAGCAGGCGCGCCAGCTCGCCCGCGTGCGGGGTGAGCAGCACGTGCTCGCCGAGCTGGCCGGGCAGCAGCCCGAGCGCATCGGCGTCGATCACGGTCGGGGCGCCGGTGGCGAGCACGGATTCGAGTTCAGTGCGCCGCTCGCGGCTCTGCCCCCAGCCGGGCCCGCAGAGGTAGGCCTGGCAGCGGCCCTGGCCGTGGACGACGTTCGGGAAGTGGGCGATCACGGTGTCGCGGAGCGACTCCGGGCCGAGGAAGCGCACCATGCCCGCCCCGGCGCACACCGCTCCCCCGAGCGCCAGCAGGCCCGCGCCGGGATAGTCGGCCGAGCCGGCATCGAGCCCGACGACCCCGCGCCCGTACTTGTCCGATGTGCTCGTCGGGAACGGCCACACGCGGGCGACATCAACCGCCTCCCACTGCACGATCAGCGGCTCCTGCGGGTGCAGGCCGATGTCGACGAAGGTGACCTCGCCGGCCAGCTCGCGGGCGGGGCTGACGAGCAGGCTCGGCTTCCACGCCCCGAACGTGACGGTCGCGTCGGCCTCGAACACCGGCTCGGTGGGGCGTACGCTCTCCACGCCCAGACCCGACGGCAGGTCCACCGCGACCACGTCGGCCGCGACCCGGGCGGCCGTCGCGAGCTCCGCGAGCGGGCCCGAGATCCCGTCCCGGCCGCCGATGCCGAACCCGGCGTCGATGACCTGGTCGACCGTGCCGCGGTCGAGCGCCACGAGGGCAGCGGGCAGGTCGAGCTCGCGGGCACCGGCCGCGAGCGCCGCATCCCAGCCGGCCCGGTGGACGTCGGTGGTGACCTTCCAGAGGAGTACGCGGGCTCCGTGCCGCGCAAGATAGGCGCCCGCGAACAGCCCGTCGCCGCCGTTGTTGCCGGGACCGACCACGACGAGCACCCGGGCGCCGGTCACCCGGCCGCGGCGGCGCCGCAGCCGCTTCGCACAGGCAACCGCCAGCCCACGCGCGGCGATCTGCATGAGCGCATCATCGCCCACAACGGCCATCACCTCCGCTTCGGCGGCGCGGATGCTGTCGGTGGCATAGGCGAACTTCATGCTTCACAGACTACGAAGGCGGTGGCAATGCCGGCGTCGTGGGACAGCGAGAGATGAATCCGGGTGACGCCGAGCTCAGTGGCGCGGGCCGCGACCGAGCCCGTGGTGACGAAGGCCGGGCGGCCGAACTCATCACAGACGACCTCCGCATCGTGCCAGCCCAGCCCCCGCTCGATGAGCAGCGCCTTGGCCAGCGCCTCCTTCGCCGCATAGCGCGCGGCCTGGGAGGGCATCGGCAGGTCCGCCTCCTGATCGGTCAGCCAGCGGCGCGCGAAACCCGGCCGACGCTCGCACGCGGCGGCAAATCGCGCCACTTCGCAGACATCGACCCCGATTCCCACGATCACCGCACCAAGGTACTTCGTCGCACCGGGCCCGTCCCGTGTTCGACAGCCACAGAACGTTGCAGTGCCCCGTGATCACCGCAAATACCCACGAGCACTCGCAACGAGCCTTGCGGCGACGCGACTCGGCCGCGAAATTCGGCAACATCAAATCCCGCGACTCCCGATCCTTCTCGATGTGTTCAGTGAGTCGTCTCCTAGCGTTATAACGATGGCATTGTCCGACGGTAACGTCCGCGATGACGCCCCGCGAATTGCTCAAACGCCGACACCTCAGACCCCCCGAGCTGGGAGATGCACCGTTTATGCGTGGCAATCATCGATCCGCGTCAGGCTCTACCAGGAAAGGCCGCCGCACCAAACGCGGCGGATCCCGCAACGATAAACCAACCCCGAGCGACGACGCCCAAGCCCTGCTGGCGGACTGTCGTAACGGCTCTCCGGATGCCTGGCGCGACATGGTGGCCAGGCATAGCCAACTCATCTGGACAATCGCTGATCGCCGCCCGTGCGGCGCAAGGGATGGGTGCCGCGGCGATCACTCCGACGTCGTTGGCGCTGCTCGCCGCGGAGGTGCCCGACCGTCGGCGCGGCATGGTGGTCGGCCTCTGGAGCGCGGTCAACGGCGCAGCGATCACGATCGGCCCGCTGGTCGGCGGCGCCGTGATCTCCGCGTTCGGTGGGCAGGCGGCGTTCTTGATCAACCTGCCGATCGGGCTGGTGGCGCTCGCGTTGGTGACCAGGTCTCTCCCTCGACGGCGGGGCATCGTCGAGGAATAGACGTGGTGGGCAGCCTGCTGGTGTTCGGTGGCGTCGCGTGCGTGGTTTGGGCCATCGTCCGCGCGCCGACAGCCGGCTGGGAGTCCCCCATCACGGTCGGATTCGCTCTCGCGTCCGCGATTCTCCTCGTGGCCTTTGCTGTGTGGGAGCGCCGCACCCCGTCTCCGCTCGTGCCCCTGCGCCCGTACACGAACCGCCCGTTCGTGCTGACCAATCTCGTCGCGTTCTGTATGCACGTGGGCGTTTTCGGGGCGATCTTCCTGCTCGCTCAGTACTTGCAGATCGGATTTCCGTTCGGCCCCCTCGAGGCAGGCCTGCGCACCATGCTATGGACCGTCATGCCGATGGTGATCGCGCCGATGGCCGGTCGGCTGACACCCACTCTCGGCGGCGGTTGGCTCATGGCGGCCGGCATGGCATTGCAGGCTGTGGCGCTGAGCTGGGTCGCGGTCATCGCAAGACCGGGCCTGGACTTCGGCTGGATGGCGCCCGCGATGATGGTGGCCGGCATGGGTCTGGTGCTGGCGCCCATCGCGACCACTGTCTTGGCCACCGTGGAGAGCCACGAACACGCCGTGGCCACTGGGGTCAACCTGACCGGGCGCGAACTGGGCGGTGCCCTCGGCATCGCCATCCTCGGCTCGGTGTTCGCCCATCTCGGCGGCTACTCATCCGCCGGGGAATTCACCGCAGGCCTGCGGCCTGCCCTTCAAGTCGGCGTTGCGGCCTGTGTGCTGGGCGTCATGGGAGCGGTGCTGGTTGGAGGGGCCGGCCGCCGCCCTTCGAAGACCGATTCAACCTCTCCACCGTCAAGTGGTAAGTTGCAGCTGCAGCTGCCCGTCATCGATCAAGCACCTTCAACGCAAGTGAGACTTGAAATGAGACGTCACCAGCGAACCATCTACCGAGCCATCCACATTGTCGTCGCAGTGTTCCTTGGCACTTTCGTATATGCTCCCGCTCACTTCGGAGAACCCCTACGTCCGTTCCTGGCCTTCGTCGGGATCCCCTTGGTCGCCCTGACCGGCTTGCTGATGTATCGCCCGAGGCTCGCGCCTTGGAACGGGTCTCGCTCCGGCCGGCCGAGGCAGACCGCTGCCGCCAATGACGGCTGACCAGCCACGCCGCTGGATCGCTGCCGCAGGAGCCGCAGTCTCAGTCCTCGCCCTGGGTCTGCTCGGGCTCCTATTGCAGCGCCCAGACTGGGACCCTCCCCGAGAGCCGCCACCGCCCGCCCCTGAGGGGAGCGTCCTACCCCCCGACCCGGGTTCGGCGGGGGCGGCGGATCGATCCCACGGCGTCCGGCTGGAACGCCTCAGCTTCCGAGTGCCGGGTGAAGAGCTCGCCGCTACTGCGGCTGTGCCCGTGGGTCCCGGTCCCTTTCCAGCCGTCGTCCTGCTTCAAGGCGCGGGCGGTCGTCACCACGCCGGTCTGGTGGGACTCGCCGAGGACTTCGCGGCTGCCGGTGTGCTGGCGGTGGCCCACGACAAGCGCCCCGATTACGATTTCCTGAACCACCGGGACTTCGAAGTGCTAGCCAGCGACGCCAACGCGGTCATACGCGCCGTCCGCACGCGACCCGACGTCGATGCGGCGCGCGTCGGCCTGTGGGGCATCAGTGAGGGCGGACGGGTGGCGCCGACGGCAGCGGCCCGCTCGAGCGACGCGTCTTTCGTCATCTCGGTCAGTGGCCCCTTGCACTCTCAGATCCGCAACACGACATGGTCCATCGATGAAGGGCTCGCCGCCGCCGGGGCGCCAGACGGCCTGCGCGGCCTTGCCGCGCGGACGATGGGCGGCGGCCGGATCGGGAGCCTGCATCAGAGCCCGCCCCCGGAGGTGTGGCGCCGGGTCCGGGTGCCCGCGCTGATCATCTACGGCACACGGGACGTCATCGTGCCGCCCCGAGAAGGTCCCCGAGTGGCCGCGACCGAGCTCGTCGAGGGCGGCAACGCACATGGGTCCGTTCGTTGGTTCGCCGATGCCGACCACGGCATCTCCGTGGGCGGCGTTCCGGCTCCCGGCTACCTCCGCACCATGACCGACTGGATCCACAGGCTCCCCGACGGCACAACGGACGATGCCCCCGTGGCTGGCCAAGTCCCACTCCAGCGCTTTACCTCCGCGATGCCTCCTCCCCTCCCTTGGTACGCAGGGGCGGTGGCCCACGGGGTGACCCTCACCTTGCTGATGGCATCCCTGGTGGCCTATGCAGCTCTGAGCCGAGGCGGTCAGACGACCGGCGAGCGCGCCGTCGCGCGCGCGACCTTGGCCGCAACAACCGCCTTCGTGGCGTGGTGGGTAGTCATCGCTCTGGCCATCGCCAGCGGCTACAGCCGTACTGCTTCTCCAGTCATCCTCAACGTTGGCTGGGGTGTCGCTCGTGCGCTCGCCCTCGCGGCCGGGGCGCTCCTGGGTGTAGCGGGCGTGCGTGCGTGCCAGGAACGAACGCCCCGGCGCCCGGACAGCTGGCTGCGGCTGGCGGTTCCGGCGCGGCTGGGCATTGCGGCGGCGGCACTCGCCCTCCTGGCGCAGGGTGGGGCGTACGCGGTCGGCTGGTGACGACGCGAGTCAATGCGGTTTCCGGACACTGCTCGCATGGCAATGCTTCGCAACGACGTTTCAATTCTCTGGAGGTCCGCGATGAGGAACACCCCTGTCCACCCCGGTCGCTTCACCCACGTCCCACTTGCCGAACCTGTGACCGTCTTCCTTATCGGCATGCGTGCCAATCGGTGGTGGAAGGTCCACAAGGTCCTGTGGACTGCCTCCAAGATGGCGAGCATGATACGTCACCTTGTCAACGAGCCCGAGGCCGGCATGCTCTCCTTCCACCAGTGGTTTGGCCGCACGACGATACTGGTCAGCTATTGGCGGTCCCCGGAGCACCTCATGCGCTTCGCAGCGGACCCGCAAGCGCCACACGTAGTCCCCTGGCGTGACTTCGTCAGTGTCGTCGGCCACGACGGCGATATCGGCATCTGGCACGAGACCTATCGGGTGTCGCCGGGCGACGCGGAGGCGGTGTACACCAGCATGCCGATATTCGGGCTGGCGGGCGCCGTTGGCCATGAGCAGGTAGGCCCCGGCAGCGCCACCGCTCAGGCACGACTGGGCCGACGGTACGGCAAGTCCCCCGGATGAATGACGGAGACCGGATGCGCGCACTTGCCGAAGCCGTCAGCCGCGACGCCACCGCGGTCGACTCGCTGTTCGGAGCGCATGGAGCTGCTCGTCGCCGACCGACACTGCGACACCGTGATGCCCAGCCTTCACTCGCCGCATGTCGAGCCGTCCTGCGCCCGCAACGGCCTATTCGACAGTCACGGACTTCGCGAGGTTGCGAGGCTGGTCGACGTCGTGACCCTTCTGGGTCGCGAGTTCGCAGGCAAAGACCTGCAGCGGAACGGTCGCGACAAGCGGCTGCAGCAAGGTCGTGACCTTCGGCAACCGGATCAACACGTCGGCATAGCGCGTGACGTCCTGGTCGTCCTCCTCGGCCAGGACGATGGTGCGGGCGCCGCGGGCGCGGATCTCCTGGATGTTGGAGACGACCTTGTCGTGCAGCATGTCGCGGCCCTGGGGCGAACGACCACGAATACCGGTAGGTCCTGGTCGATGACCGCAATCGGACCGTGCTTCAGCTCCCCGGCAGCGAAGCCTTAGTTGCCAGCTGACCGGCGTGTCCCAGCGATTGCCGTGGGACTGCGCCATCGCGTGGGCGGACCGGTGCCGGAGTCGCGCGATTTGGCTCTGCGATTCGGCGCTTGGCGTCGACGAACTCGTCAGCTTCAGCCCGGGCCGGCTGCGGTCGCCCGCCACGTCGACGCTGCTCATCCAGCCGGGTGACTACCTGCCCGCTGACGGGACACCTGACGA
>JAUNRO010000059.1:0-6285 GCA_030544185.1 Propionibacteriaceae bacterium
CTTCGACACCGCACCCGGGAGGCTGTTCGCGATCGCGCGGACCCGCGAAAAGCCCCACTCCTGATCCGCCGCACGCGGCGAACAGCTTCTGCCAATGTGACCGCCGCACATAGCCGAAGCGGCGCTCGCCGCCGATACTCATGGCGACTTCACGCATGACCAAGCGTCCCGCCGCCTGATCGGCGACTCGGTAAGGCAAGGCGCTCGCGACGTCATAGAGGGGAGCGAGGACCGCCCGGCTTTTCGGCATGAGCAGGATCGAATAGTTGCGCGCATGCCCGTCCGGTGCGCCCAGTGCGTAGTTGGCGATCAGGCCATCGACGAATCGTTGATTGCTCTCCTCGCCGAGCCGGCCGCGCAGCAGGTCTGAGATATCCCGCACCCTGGGCCCGCCGCGCCGTTCATAGGCACTCACGAGACCCAGCGCTTGGCAGAGATCCTCCTGGTGCAGTCGGTGCGCCGACCCGTCGGCTGCCTGGCGTCGGTCGAAGCGCTCGACGATGATGGCCGGCCTGCCGCTGAACTCCCGGTAATCGCTGCGCACCACGCTCAAGCCGATGTCACGCAGCGCGGTCAGGCACACATGCTCGTTCAACGCTTGGAGCCGTACGCCTGGCGCGCCCTGTTTGACCAGATGCGTCGACGCAGCTCCGCCGAGCGGGCGGTGCCAGAGGCCATCCCGCCTCGTCAGCGTGAACTTCGACTGCGCGCCCCCCAGGCTCCACGACTCGTCGCCGGGAATGATCCATGTGTCACCGGCCTCCGCCATAACCGCCAGTCGTTCGGCGATCGCCTCCTCGCTGACCTGTTCCAGCACGTCTTCCCGGTCGGTGACCGCCGACTCCTCGCCGGGTCGCACCAGGCGTACAGCACCGGGACAGTCGAGCCCGATCTCCGCGAGCAATCCGAGCAGATCGGTGGGGCGGACCCCGGCCCGGCGCGCGATCATCGCCCGGGCCTCCTCGCTCGCGGGCAGGATGCCCTGCAACCAAGCGTGGGTCACGCGCTGGGACTGGGGCTGCGCCGTGGCGTGGAAGGAGAGGGACACGGGGATGAACCGGTCGCTCTCGAGGTACGCCGGGTCATAGCTGAACACCGTCGGGCCATCGGCCCGTGTCACGAGGCCGACACGCGTCGAGCCGAGGAACACCACGAGGGTCTGCGCGCTCATGCCCAGTCCTCGCCCAGGATTTCGGCCAGCGTCAGCTCTTTGATTGCCGGGCGCGGGACCAGCGCAATGTCGAGTTGTAGTGCCCTCAGGACATCGATCACCTTGCTGAGCTCGGCGGCAGGGTGGCCCTGCTCGAGCCTGACCAGCCAGCGTCGCGAGACGTGGGCTGCGGCGCACAGCTCCTCCTGGGTCAACCCCGCCTCGTTCCGAGCATCCCGGACGGCGCGACCCAGCTCGGCGGCTGTCGCCACGCGCCTGTCCATCCCGCCTCGCCATGTGTTCGTTCATTCACATTATGCGATGTGTTCGATCGTGCACAATAGCCGCATGGGGATCTCCGACATCATTGCCAATCTGCGCATGGCCGATCGGGACGGCTCCGACGAGTTCTACGGCGGCTTCCTCGGGCTCGTAACGACGATGGACCAGGGCTGGGTGGTCCGCTATGAGTGCCCCGACTCGGGCCCGCATCTGCAGATGGTCACCCGCGACGCCACCGCGCCCGAGGACTCCGTCGCCACGATCCGGGTGGCTGATGTGGACGCCTCCTATGCCGAGGCTCGCCGGCGGGGATACGAGATCGTGCATCCGCTGGTCACCGAGCCCTGGGGTGTACGTCGCTTCTTCGTCCGGGATCCCAACGGCAACGTGCTGAACATCGCGGCGTCGCACTGAGGCCTCGTCCTGGGCGTACGCCCGATCTCGCCTGCGCGGCTGCTGTCGTGGGGGAGCAGCAGTCACGACGCACGCGAAACTCAGCGTCAGCCGCCGCGGAGAAGGACGTCAGTCACCTCGGGAGCGTGGAACCGACGCTGATAAACGCGAGCACCAAATGGCTGGAGGATCTCGTGCCTCACCATGGAGTCGATCAACTTCTTCGCACCCGCTGCGCCCATCGCCATGGCCTTGGCTGCTTGGGCGACGGTGAAGATCGGCTGCCCCACAGCGAAGTCGATCAACACGCGGGCGTTCGCGGTTCGAATGGGGGTGGCGCGCAAGCGATCCTTGAGGTGCGCTTGGACCGTTGCGAGGTCGAGCATCCGCTTCTGTGCAGTCTTCGCAGACTGTGCGAGACCAAGGGCAAAGAACTCGACCCAGCCTGACCAGTCACCATTGCACGACACGCTCAGCAGAGAGTCGTAGTAGTCGGATCGGCGCTGTTCGAACCACGGTGAGACGGAGAGGGTTGGCTCAGCCAGCACCCCTGATGCGTACAACTGCAGGACGATCAGCAGCCGGCCGAGGCGTCCATTGCCATCATGAAACGGGTGCAGCGCCTCGAACTCATAATGCGCCATCGCAGCCGCGACCACAGGGTCGATCTGAGTGCTGTGATCCTGCTGCATCCAGTTGATGAGGTCGCTCAAGCGGGCTTCGAGATCGTGGCCCGGCGGTGGCGGAACGTAACGCGCCGCCTTGATCGGCAGCTCAGTCAACGGGACCCCATCGCGGCGCCCGATGACGACTTGGATGGGCCGCACCATCCCGGAGAACTCACGCTCTGATGAGGTGCCGTCCATGAGTTGTGCCTGCAGGTCTGCGAGCGAGGAAACGGTCCATCTGCGCCCTTCTTCTGCCCACCGGAACGCCGTCTCGGCCACGATTACGTAGTTCAGCACCTCCCGCATTGAGGCGTCCTGTGGGTCCTCCGAGTCCGCCGCGAGCACGTCTGCCAATGGCTCATAGGTTCCCTCGAGTGCCGCGGTGGACTGAGCTTCCAGCCGCAGCGTCGACGTGCGGAAGAGGCTGGGATTCGGAAGGCGCTGCGCCGTGGCGTCGAGCGCAGCCAATGCGGCTCGCGCGTCACCGACGCGTCGGTACGCCTCGCCGGTCAGTTCAGGGCTGTCATTGCCGAGGGCATGAGGGAGGAACGCGCGATGTTGCCATGCGGTCCCATCCGAGCTCGTCCCCGAGATCGGTATCAGATCACCGAATGGCGCCTTCTGGAACAGTTCGAGATCCACAATGCAACAGTACTGGCCATTGTGGAAGCTTTCATCGCTGCAATTGTTCCGGACAGGTCTGCTGTGTCGCGAGCGCGAGCGAACGACGAGATCAGCCCCGGCTCAGTGATCCTGACGCTGGTAGATGCCGATCGAGATCACGCACGACACCGCGAGCAGTGCTGCGCCCGCGATCGGCAGCGCGGCGAGCGCCCACCAGTCGGCAGCGCTGAGCACGGCCAGCACCTGCGCGGCGATCGGTTCCACTCCAGGAAGGTCACCGATCGCCATCCCTATGCCGAAGACGCCCATGAGCGCACTCACGAGGATGATGGAGGCGGCGCGCGTTCCGAAGCGGACGTACACCGGCACCATCAGCGCGGTCATGAACAACAGAACCGCCAACGCTGGCGCGGCGCCGATGGCGACGTCGGCAACCGACGTTCCACGGACGATCGCAGCAGTTGCGCCGACCCCGAAGCCGACCGCCACCATGCCGACTGTGACCAGCCCAAGGGTGAGGTAGTGGCCGACGATGACCGTGCGCCGCCGAATCGGCAGCGCTCCGTACAGCAGGCGGAGTCGGTAGGTTTCGTCCGTCGCGAAGACGGTCGTGGCGGTGAGCAGCCCCCCGGCGGCAGCCATGGGCAGCGCCATTTCGGCACCGGCGATCAAGGACACGGCGCTCACGACGGCCAGGAACACCAGCCACATGCGGCCGGTCACGAAGAGCGACCGGAGGTCTAGGCGGATCAACGGGGTGAGGGCGTGGTCAGACATGATGGGTCTCCTTGGCGACATGGACGACGATCTGCTCCAATGTGGGCGCCTCGGCGATCGCGGTGTTCCCCAGCCCGAGGGTGTCCTCGGTGGCCATCAGCCCCTCCCAGCCGACGCCGTGCTCGCGCAGTCCGAGGACGAGGGGGCGTACCTCCGGGACGAGTCCGGACGCTGCACCTCGGACCATGCGGTAACCGTCCAGGAGTTCGTCGCGGGTGCTGGAGGTGACGATGCGGCCGTCATGGATAACCGTCACATGATCGGCGATCTTCTCCAGGTCGGTGGTGATGTGGGTCGAGAAGAGTACCGAGTGGGACTCGTCGGTCATGAACTCGCCGATCATCTCGAGTAGCTGTGTGCGCGCGAGGGGATCAAGACCGGATGTGGGCTCGTCGAGGATCAGCAACTCCGCTCCGTGGCTCAGCGCGACAGCGAGCTGGAGCTTCATCCCCATCCCACGCGACAGATCCTTGACCCGTTTGCCCGACTCGATTCCGGCCCATGCGAGCATCTCATCGAAACGCGCGGCCTCCCAGTGATCGTAGAAGGGCGCCAGGCCCCGACCGACGTCGGACGCGCGCCATTCGGGGACGTAGGCAGGCTGGTCATAGACCACGCCGAGCCGGCCGTGGTCGAGGGTCGCCGCGGTCCCGGCGTCGGGGTGGATCAGGCCGAGGGCTGCTTTGATTGTCGTCGTCTTTCCCGCGCCGTTCGCGCCCACGAAGCCCATCACGTAGCCGCGGGGGACCACGAGGTCGATCGGACCGAGGGTGAAACCGTCGTAGCGCTTGATCACGCCGCGCAGTTCGAGGGGATTCATGAGTCCTCCTGAATCAGCATGTCGAGCACCTGATGGAGCTCGACGGGGGTGAGGTCGGCGAGGCGTCCGGCATGGACGCCGTCGGCGAAGTGTTGTTCGACGTCGCGCAGAACCTGCTCGCGAATCAGCGCGGAGTCGCGGGGGAGGACATAACTGCCCTTGCCCGGGACGTTCGTCACGAAGCCCTCCGCGGCGAGATCGGCGTACGCGCGAGTCGTGGTGATGACGCTCACCTGCAGGTCACGGGCGAGCACACGGATGGATGGCAGCACCTCACCCTCGGCCAGGTCGCCGCGGAGGATCGCGGCCTTCAACTGCCGTTTGATCTGTTCATAGATGGGCACGCCCGAGGTGTTGGACAGGACCACGTCTGGCATCGCTTCACCTCCGATCTCACTGTATATACACACTATATACGGCGAGCCGGGCTGCGGGGATTCCGCGCAACTTAACTCAGCTGGCGCAGTTGCGGCCAGAGGGTTGTCCAGGGGGCCGTCCGCCCGGTGCAGGACACGAGCGCGGTCCCCACTTCCTCGTTGTCGACGCTGGCGGCATTGGTCACTCGCCGACTTGAGTGCAAGCGGTGAAGCCGCCAGCGACCTCAGCAGTCGGCCGGCCGACAAACAGGACGTTCCTCGCGGTGTCCGGTGGCCGGGGCAGACCCTGCTGCTTCTGTGATGAGACCCTGCGGTCGTCAGGACGCCCCGAGACCGGAGGGCCTGCTGACGAAGTCGCCCACCGCGGTGAGGGTCTCCGGCGCACGGAGAACGCGATAGTGACCCAGGCCCTCGGTCAGGAGTAGTTCCGAGTTCGGCCACTGTGCCGCCAGTGCCTCGGACTCGACGGCCGAGGTCATCGCATCATTCCGGTCGTGGATGATCAGCGCGTCCACCAGTCCGCGATCGGTCCGCTCCGCCGCGACAAGGGGAAGCAGGTCGAAATCGCGCAGGGGCCGACCTATCCGCCTCTCGAAGCGCTGGCCGAGCAGGTCCGTGGTCCGAGCTCCCATCCTGACGGTGCGGGTGAAGACATCGATCATTCCCTGCGTGGTGGCGGCCGCAGCCACGAGGACCTGACGTTCCGGAACGACGTCGTGATGACGCTGGGCCCACACAACCGAAAGGCAGCCCATGGAGTGCGCGATCGTTGCGCTCGGCGTCCCGAATCGATCGGCAACCGCCTGATAGCACTCCGCCATCTCCGGCACCGAGCTGGAGCGGCGGCCGTAGGCTCCGGGTCCGGACTCGCCGTGGGCGAGGGCATCGAACGTGACAACCTGATACCCGCGCTCCAGCAGCACCGGCACGAAGGACCCGAGCTGTTGCCACCAGCCGCCCCAGCCATGGACGAGGTACGCCAGGTCGGCGCCGGGATCGCCCCAGCGCATCCCGCGAATCGGGGTGCCGCGCAGCGATACCTCGCAGGGCTGGCCGTCGGGGATGGGATGTCGGCCGCGCACCGCGAGCGCGGGCGGCCGACCGACATGGAACCAGAGCTTCTCCGCGACCGCGGCGGACCACTCGGGGTTGAGGCGCTCCAGACCACCGAGGAAAGGTGGGATCGAACGTCGG
>JAUNRO010000059.1:6295-12555 GCA_030544185.1 Propionibacteriaceae bacterium
CGAACTCCACGTAGCCATCGACAGGTCCTCTCAGGGTGGCATGCACCATGTAAGCACCATCGGCAATTCGGTCGGCCTCGGGTCCCTGACCCTGACAACGGGACCGTCGTCCCGTTCGCGTATCGCACGCCCGACCATTTCCGAGGAGAGAGCACCAGCATTTCGTGGGGACGATTCGGTTGGGGTGAGCGTCGGCCATCCCGCGCCACGGAAGAGTCACGCCCTGGTCTGCCTGCCCGACGCCGGCTACTTCTTCGGCGTGGGCCGCCAGCGGAACGACATCGTCACGACGCCGTGGTCGCCCGTGCCCTTGCGCTTGTGATCGGCGCTCTCGGTGTCGTTGAGATGGTCGTTGAAGATCGCCAGACCGTCGAAGGCCCATAGCCGCCGGTGGCTGTTGTCATAGAACTGCTCGGACACGAGCACGTGGTCGAGTGACTCGCGCAGGTCCTGGTGGACGTGGGTGTAGTAGACGTCGCGGGTGTCGCGGTATTCCTGCAGGGTCTGGCCCGAATAGAGCGCGATGTCACCGCCGCCGCGGGCGTCCCCGACGAGATAGCGCGGCTGTTCGGTGAGGATGTTGAGCGTATTGCTGTGGTCCCCGTCGTTGAGGTCGCCGAGCACGATGACCGGGGTGACGGTGCCCTTCATGGTTTCGGTGAGGAGTACGCGCAGGGCGGCGGCCTCGGCGGTCCGCCTGATCGTCGAGAGCGCCGATCCGAGCGCCTTGCGGTGGTTGCGGAATAGGTCGGGCTCGGCGGCGTACCAGGCCTCCTCATCGATCTCCGCGGGCAGCTTGGACTTCAGATGGGCGACGTAGAACCGCGTGAGCGGGGGCGCCTCGCGCAGCGCGACATCGAACGCGAGGACCGGCCGGGAGAAGCCGGTCAGGCCGACGTGAATGCCGGGCGCCTGAGGGTCGTCCGGACTGGCGGATTCCAGGTGGAGCCCGGGCGGGAACGTGGTGATCCATTCCGGTTCGCCGCGCAGCAAGCCCTTGCGGACCAGGGCGGCGCACACAATCGTGGACCCGTCCGCAGGGGTGGCGAGCACGTCATAGGTCTCGCTCAGCCCGGCGTGGTCGAGGACCGCGCGGAGGGCGTCGGCGTGCCAGAGCTCCTGCAGTCCGACGATGTCGGCGTCGAGTTCGGTGAGCATCGCGCCGGCCCAGGCCAGCTTCTGGGCGTACTCCTCCTCGGTCCAGGGCTTGGAGAATCGGTGCATCCGGCGACCGGGGAGTTGGAGGTTGTAGAGATTGAAGGTGGCGACCCTGAAGCGTTCGAGATCGGGCACGGGGGAGCCTTTCGAATCGATCTGTGGTCAGTCTCCCATCTCCGGCGGATCTGGTGTGCCTCGGTGCTGTCGCCATAGCAGCAGTGGCGAGGCGCAGGAGCTCAGGAACTCGGGACGATGAGCAGCAGCGGCCGAACGAGTCGGCGGTCAGGTGCCATTTCGGCGATGAGTTCGGCTTCATCGCGTACGCCGGTTCTGCGGTTCTTGATCTCGGCGCGTTGGATGAGTTCCCCCGCGGAGTGCTGCCAGTCCTCGGCCCGGCGCTGCCAGTTGGCGACGCGATCGCGGGCCGCTTGCTCGGCGGCTGCGAAGGTGAGGGCGAGGTCGTTCTCGGCGGCCTGGACGGCCTTGGGAACGAGGCCCTGGAGTCGGTCGAGGTCGGGGATCGGGCCGGGATTGTGCTCGTCGATCGGGTGGTGCTCGAGGAGCTCGCGCGGGGAGTCGTAGGTGGTCGGATAGGCGTTCGTGCCCGTCCACTCGACCGCGATCCAGCTCGCGGCGACGACTTGGCCGCGCAGGTTGGTGAGGGTGCCGAGGACGGCGAACGTCGGATAGTCCACCTGGCCGCGGACGGTGAAGATCTCGTTGCGGCCGAGCGAGGCGAGGCTGCGGTCGGCCGCCCATTCGAGGACCGGATGCAGCGGGGACAGGTAGTGCGCCTCCGGCCAGGACGAGTCCGTCTCGTCAGTGAGGGCATCGGCGAGGAGTTGCTTGCCGCGCTGGGTTGTCGTCGCGAGCTTGAGCGTCTCGGTGACCTTGCGGTCGCGCAGGTAGCTCTGGGGGAGGACCTCTAGCCGCTGACGCAGATCGGTTGGCGGGGTGAACTCGACGGTCCCGTGGTGTGCGTGCTCGCGCCAGTTGACGCCGTTGGCGGCGGTTGACGCCTCCGGGGTGCTGAAGACCTCATAGAGCGCGTCGCGCAGGAAGTCGAGGTCGGGATAGGTGGGCTTGGTGGGCTGCGTTGGCGCGGTGGGTGCCTTGGCCTTGGCGCTTTCCCAGCCGGCCAGGAACTTGCCGATGAAATCGGTCTCGGCCACGTGCTCAGGGCTGCGTACGACATCGTCAAGATCCCGCTCTTTCGCCAGCACGTCGCGGATCGCGTTCTCTTCCGCCTTCACCGAATAGTGGCCCATCAGCGACGCGGCGTCGCCGAGTGCGCGATGGGCTTCGGCTTCCTTTTCCATGAGACGGGTGAGGACGCGGATATCGCCCGAAAAGCGCTCTGAATTCGGGTTCAGCAGGAGTGTGGTGATGCGCGGGGAATGAAGCTGGCCATACCGGTCAATGCGGCCGTTGCGCTGCTCGATGCGGATCAGCGACCACGGGATATCGAAATGGATCAGCTCGTGGCACTGCCGATGGAGGTTGACGCCTTCGGAAGCGACGTCGCCGGTGACGAGGACGCGGATCGGGGAGGTCGCCTGCTTGAACGATTCGACGATCCGCTGCTGTTCCTCATCGGTGAGGCCGCCGTGGAGAATCGCGACGTTCTCCTTCGTGAGTCTTAGGTCCGCGCAGAGCTTCTCCTGGAGCCACGTCAGGGTCGCAACGCGTTCGGCGAAGACGACCGCCCGATTGGATTTCTTGACGTCGATCTCGGTCAGGAGTTTCAGCAATTCGGCGTACTTCGACGATGAGGCGAACGAGGCGTCGTTGAGCGCGCTCAGGCGCTCGAGTGCCGAAATTTCGTGCTCGTCGGTGCTGATTTTGAGGCGGGCCTTGATGGTCTCGCGGAGGGCGGCGGGGGAGGAGAGGTAGGCCTTCGCGAGCGTCCACGGGAAAAGCTTGGTCTGGGTCGGGGCGCCGGCCTTCGGATGGAGCCAGACCTCGTCGAGCTCGGTCGCGACCGCATCCTCGGCGGGGGAGGCCTGAATGAGCAGGTTGTTCGGCTCGGCGCGCTCGGCCCACTGGGCGCCGACGATGCCGGCGACCTCATCGGAATGGCGGTGGCGGCGGACGACCAGCCGCTTGGCCTCGGCTTCGATGAGCTCATTGGCGGGGGTGACGGCGGTCGGCTCGAGGAGGCGTACCAACTCCGCGAACGACTCCGGCCGGCCATTGTGTGGAGTGGCCGAGGCGAGAATCAGCGCATCCGTATTAGGGGCGAGAATGCGGGCCAACCGGTTGTTCTGGGTCTCGGTATTGGTGACGTTGTGGGACTCATCGATAACCACGGCATCCCAGCGGTGGCGGCCGAGATCGCGGACGAACCGGTCCTGCTTCAGCGTGTCCATCGAGATGATGACGCGCTTGAAGAACGTGAACGGGTTGCGCGTGGCGGGGAGGACTTGTTTCACGCGTTGTACGCCGACGGAATCCAGCCGGACGAACGGCAGCGCGAAGCGGGTCCACATCTCGTGCTGCATCTGCTCCAGCACGTGGCGCGGGCAGACGATGAGGATGCGTTCGCCGCGGCCGCGGCGTGCGAGCTCCGCGAGGATCATCCCGATCTCCAGGGTCTTGCCCAGGCCGACCGCGTCCGCGAGCAGGATGCGGGGACGCAGGAGGTCGGGGTCGAGGGCCTTCGTGACCGCCGAGTGCTGATAGGGGAGCGGGTCGGCCAGCGCCTGCGTGGAGACCGACAGCGTCTGGTCGCCGACCGGCAGCGGGGTCTTGCGGACCGTTGCTTCGAGCCAGAGCTTCGCGCGGCGATAGCCTGGGGAGTCGTCGGCGCGGAGCCGGGCCTGGGTCGGGTCGAGGGCTGTGATGTCGTCGAGGGCTTCATAGAACGCCGCATTGGTGCCGCGGACGAGTTCGGAGAGTCCTTGGACGTGAAGGAGCTGACCGTCGTCCTTGGCCTCGACCGAGGTCACCAGCCACTCCTCATCCCGGACGACCACGACCGACCCTGGTGCCACGGTCAGAGTCATGCGAGCTCCTTCTTGGCCAGTGTTCGGCTCCAGCGACCATGCACGGTGGAACCACCAGTTCTCCGAGGCCGTCGTTGGTCGCGCTGACTGTGTGGGGCGCGGCCCAGACCCGACCTAACCCTATGCGTCAGTTGCCCTTGGAGCGGGCGTCGGTCCCTATCCGACGCTCCCTCGTTTGGGCTTTGGCTTCACGACCGGCTTGCCGTCCAACCGGATAGGCGTGGGCCCCCCGATCTCGATGGCCCGTGCCAGCGTTCTTCCCTCGGCGAGCGCCGCGAACATGGCCGGCACCCAGCGTTCGGGCGTCTCGACGGTGTGCCACAGATTAGGCAGATCGTTCTCGGGAATCTCGCCAAGGCTGAAGAGGATCACCATGTGTCCGGACGGCGCGTGATCCGGAATGGTGTCCTCGTCGACCACCCAGACGACAGCCTCGTCGGGGCCGGACAGGCGTTCCTGAATCCGTTCGGGCAAGGCGCCCCGCCAGATCTCGGCAGCCGGTCCGAAGAGGGCAACCCGCACGGCAGCAGCGGTCATCGGAACTCCTTAAGACGAAGCCATTAATCACGCGTTGGGCCGTGATTATCGATAGATTCGCGGGTGACGACCGCGTTGGCAAGAGGACGCGGGAAACATGCCACCATGCGGCCGAACGCCCGTCCGCCAGGGTCTGTGACGGAAGTGGCAGGTGGGCTGTCGTTATGGTCTCGGCTGCGTGCGCCTGTGGGCGCAACTTGTGGCCGTTGCTTCCTCACGATCCCCCGGGATGGGTCGAGACCCTCGTGCCCAGTTCCAGGCATGGGGGCGAGGATGGGCGACAGGGCGCGTCGCGCGGGCATCCGTGGGGCAGTGTTTTCATGCCCTATGACTTTGACCCGCTGCGCGGGTCAAAGCCATACGCATCGCGCCCAGGACCCCGATGCAAACGACCGCCCGTCCAGAATCCACGTCCAGTGCGATCGCGAGCGGAGCCGACAAGGGCAAACGCTCCTGCGCGGGGCATTGGACGTGGATTCTGCACGGCGACACCGCTCAAAGGGCGCCTGCCAGCCAGGCCACGGTCGCCCGCGATCTGGTGTGGGAGCTGTTGTGATAGCAGCAGCCACGAGGCACGCGAGTTCAGAAATCACACGCGAGTCGCCGGTGCGGCGTGCTTGCGGCCGCATCAGGGCCGAGAATCCGATCCACGGCGGCGGTGATGTCGTGCTCGGGAAAGTCGTGCTCGGCGAAGGCCTGGGCCCCGGCCAGACATCAAACGGCTGATCCTTGGCAGCGACCGGTCGGTCCTCGCCCTGGCCGCGCGTGGTCCATCGCCTTCGCCGTGCCGTGCGCTCGTCCGCGCGGCGCTGTGAACAAGAGCCGAGCATCACGTTCAGATCGGGCATCGGCTGGTCGGCGTGAGTTCGCGGCGTACCATCAATGAATCCCGCGACCGCACCCGACGGTTCCGATGAGCAAGGCCAACGTCGATATGCACCCGCGCGAGGCAGCGCGCCGCTTTGCCTCGGTGCGCGATCACGTGCACGGCGTGCTGCCTGGGCCGTTGCGGCGGATCATCCCGCAGACGGCGGTGGGCTTCGCAGGGTTGAGCCTGTTCACCTATTCGATCGACCTGCTGGTGCTCTCGCTGGCCTTTGACGTCCTGGGTCTGCCCTATCCGGTGGCGGTGACGATTGGCTATGCGATTGCGTTCGGGCTGTCGTTCCTGCTCAACCGCTGGCTCAACTTCCAGGTCCATGGCCACGTGGGGCGACAAACCGGGCGCTATGTCCTCACAGTCCTGGCGAACTATGCCCTGTTCATCTTGCTGCTCGCCTCGGTGCTGGAGGCGGTGGGCCTGCACTACCTCCTCGCCCGGATGCTCGCCGGCGCCTGCGAGGCCGTGTTCATGTATCTGATGATGCGCCTGTTCGTCTTCCGCGCCCGCGCGCGAACGCAACGGGCGGGGTCGAACAATCCAGTCACTGCCGCAGCCGCTCCGGCTCGAGGAGCACATGCGGGGTGTACGGATAGTACGCCGTGAGTGAGAGCTTCTCCGGGGTCCGTCATCGACTCCTAGCGCTGGCGCTGGACGGGAGGGGTTTGATACACAATTAA
>JAUNRO010000060.1:0-597 GCA_030544185.1 Propionibacteriaceae bacterium
TCACCCGCCCCGGTGAGGATGTCCATCTCCAGCACCGACTCGTGGGGGAACCCGTTGCGGAAGCTGGTCGATTCGATGCCGAGCCCCGTCACCGCGCCACCGAGGGTGATGGTCTTCAGTTGCGGCACCACGAGGGGGATCAGGCCGAACGGCAAGGTCTCGGCGACGAGATCCTCGTAGGTGCACATGCCCTGCACCTGCGCGGTCCTGTTGCGGGGATCGATCTCGATCACCCCGTCCAGAGCGCTCACGTCGAGACCGGACGCCTGCGCGTGAACCCGTGGGCGGAACAGGTTCGAGGTGGCCTTGGCCAGCCGGACCGGCGCACCGGGTGCCAGCACCCCATATGACGCGCGCAACCTCTCAACAGCTGCCCCGTGCTGTTGCCATCCCCGAAGAACCATGACCTTACGCTAATGGAACCCATCCATTCAGCGGCGCGCATCGTCGCGCACCACGTCCTCCGCGTGCCGGTCAGGCCGCCATCCGCGCCAGTTGGGTCGACGGAGCCGGCCCGCATCGCTCCATTCGGCGTAGTCCACCTCGCCGACCAGCAGCGGCTCGACCCAATGCGCTTCCTGTGCGTCGGTCTTGGGT
>JAUNRO010000060.1:607-12550 GCA_030544185.1 Propionibacteriaceae bacterium
GTCCGCCAGCCAGCGGCGCCTGGTCGCGTTCGATCGATTCCAAGACGGTGCGGGCGTCGGCGAGGTCCTGGTCGGAGAACCCGTGGTCGACGGTGCCGGCGTACGCCAGCTCCGCACCGTCATGCACCGCCACCAGCAATGACCCGATCCCGTGGCCCGCTTCGCCGGGACGCCACCCGACGATGACGACCTCCTGGGTGCGCGCCGGTCCGGTCTCGGGCGATCCAGCGGGCGCCTGCTGCTCGGTCTCCATCAGGTGCATCAACCAGTTCTTCTCGTCCCCGCCGAGGCGGGTGTGGATCAGCGCGAACTTTCGCGGTGCACCGCCCAGCCCCCCGTCGGGCCGCCCCGTGAGCGTGGCGATGACCTCCTTGCCCTCGATCCATTTCTCCAGCTCGAAGGTCCCGGCATCCCAGATCCGCATCTTCCCGCCGCCGTATTCGCCCTTGGGGATCTCCCCCTCGAACGCCCCGTATTCCAGCGGGTGGTCCTCGGTCTGCACTGCCAGATGGTTCTTCTGCGGATCGGTGGGCGGGCCCTTCGGCACGGCCCAGGAGACGAGCACGCCGTCGCGCTCGAGGCGGACGTCATAGTGCACCCGGCGCGCGTGGTGCTCCTGGATCACAAACGAATTCCCCGCCCCAGCGACGGGGGCCGCGGCGGGCACCGGCTCCGGCGTACGCGTCCGGTCGCGCATCGACCGATAGGTCGCCAATCGGTCCGGCGGCCGCGACTCGGGGGGCAGCAGCGCCACGAGGGGGTCGCCGATCTCCGCCAGCCGCTCGATCACCTGGTCCAGCTCGAGGTTCGGCAGATCCGGGCGGAGCTCATCCCACGTGCGCGGCACCGCGACGGTGGGATGGAGCCGGCCTCGCAGCGAATAGGGCGCGATTGTCGTCTTGCTGGCGCTGTTCTGGCTCCAGTCGAGCAGAACCTTCTGGTCGCGCAGGTCCTTCTTCATGTTGCTCACGACCAGCTGCGGGTGCAGGGCCTCCAACTGCACCGCCAGCTCGCGCGCGATGCCGGACACCTCGTGAGAGTTGAGCGTGCCGGACAGCCCCGCGTACAGGTGCAGGCCCTTGCTCCCGCTCGTCACCGGGACCGAGGTCAGGTCCATGCCGTCGAGGACGTCGCGGATGAGGTACGCCAGCTCGACGCATTCCGCCATTCCCGCCCCGGGCCCCGGATCGAGGTCGAGCACGAGCCGGTCCGGGTGTTGTGGGACGTCGTCGGCGTCGACGCGCCACTGGGGGACGTGGATCTCCAGGGAGGCGAGCTGCGCCAGCCAGACGAGCGTCGCGGGCTCGTCGACGAGCGGATAGGTGTTGGCGTCGGTCTTGTGGTCGATCGTGAACGTGCGCACCCACGGCGGCGTCGAGCGCGGATCGAGGTTCTTGTTGAAGAACGCCGAACCCGGCTCCTGCTCCGTGCCGACCCCGTTCACCCAGCGCTTGCGGGTCGCGGGGCGGCCCCGGGCATGCGGGACGAACCACGGCGCGACGGCGGCGTAATAGGCGATCACGTCCCCCTTGGTGGTGCCCGTGGCCGGATACATGATCTTGTCCAGGTTCGTGACCTTGATCGTCCGGTCGCCGATCTGAACGGCGTTCCCCTTCGGCGGCATGGGTTCAGTGTGGCCCCCGGGCCCGCCGCTGGCCACCGACACCCCGACCCCCACCCTGCTTAGGCTGCCGGCATGACCAGCACCGTCGAGGCCACCTGGCCACCCCGCCCCATGACCGTGCACCGTTGGACGTCAGCCGCCACCTGGATGATGGAGTTCGCGCCCGCAGCGCTGGGTGCACGACCCAGCGACGGCGCGTGGATGGCGTCGCTGCGGTCCGCCTCCCGAGGCGCCACCTATCAGTTCGACACCATCGAGGAGGTGGCCCACTGGCTCGCCGCCAACACCGAGGGCAACGAACTCGGCGACAACATCGGCACCATCTCCTGGAGCTCCGACGATCTGTCCAAGCTCATCCAGATCAACGCCGGCAACCTATGGACCGACAACAGCGTCCGGCTCGTCGGCGTCCACGACAATGCCGCCACCGACACCCTCACCCACCTGGTCGAGGCGTGGATCGCGGAATGGGGCTATGCCTCCTCCGGTCCGACGTTCGTGGGGCCGGGCGGTCTCACGTTCGGGGAATCGACCTGGGTGCGATCCTGGCGACTGCTGCAGCCGCCGACGATCCGCGGCATCAACCAATCCGATCACGCGCTGGGCGTCCTGTGGACCATGCCCAGGGCGAGGCTGTTCAGCAAGCCCAACCCGGCCGAGCTGGTCCCGGCGCTCGGCCAGGCGGTCGATCAGCTCGACGTGCTGATCCCGTTCTGGCCACGCGCCTGGCCGCGGGCGACTGCCCACCAGTGGTACGCCGAGTCCGCTGCCTATCCCGAACGGCGCATGACCTGGGAGAACGGGCAGGTCCAGTTCCACGGGGTGACAACGGAGAACGACCGATCGGTCGCGCTCATCGTGTTGTCGGAGCTGTGGAGCTGGTTCCACTACGACGTCGGCTTCGAAGCCTGGAACGCGCATTTTCTGGACGCGGCTCGGGTGCATGATGCGGTGATCGCGCAGAACAACATGGGCGTACGCTGGCTGATCGCTCAGGAGGAGGCCGCCCGCGCCACGGCGGCCCTGCTGCGGCGGACCGGCTCCCAGGTGGAGGTCGCCTATGAGATCCCACACTTCGAATAGCCTGCCGAGGCCGTCTGTGCTGAGTCCGACACCCACCTGCCCGACACCGCTGCGGCCGCCGGTTGGCCGGCGATGATGCTGGCCGGGCTGTGGACCCGGGCACCACGCCGAGCGCCAGCTGAGAGACTCGGCGCCATGCACATCATGACCGTCTGTCTGGGCAATATCTGCCGCTCCCCCGCCGCGGAGGCCGTTCTGGTGCGCAAGCTCACCGAGGCCGGCATCGACGGCGTGACCGTGACGTCCGCGGGCACCGCCGACTATCACCTCGGCAAGCCGCCGTTCGACCTCACGATCGCTGAGGGCGAGGACCGGGGCTATTCCTTCCGCACCGTCGCGCAGCAGTTCGCCGCGGAGCATTTCGCCGAGGCCGACCTGATCCTGGCGATGGACGGGGCCAACGTGACCAACATCCTCGCCCTGGCGGTGCGGCCCGAGGACCGGGCGAAGGTCGTGCGCATGGGCGCGTTCGCCAGCGACACCACCGACGGCGTCCTGGACGTCCCCGATCCGTGGGGTCATCCGCGCGAGGCGTTCGTGCAGATGTATGCCCAGCTCGAGGACGCCGCCGACGGCGTGGTCCGCGCGATCCAGGACGGCACGATCGACGACATCATCGCCGCCCAGCACGAAAGCCGCTGAGCTGTCCGCCTCGAGCGGTCGCGACAAGCCGTCGTGGGAGTCGATCCTGCGCCTGGCCGGCCTCGTCATCGCCGTGCCGCTGATGGTGTGGCTCGCGTTCAACGTGCGCCTGCCCAGCCTTGATGTGCTGCGCGCGCAGATCGAAGCCTTCGGCTGGTGGAGCTGGCTCGTTTTCCTCGGGGCGTACGCCCTAGTGGCGCTCACCCCGATCCCCGTGACCCTCATGGCCCTGACCGGCGGGGTGCTGTTCGGCATCGTCGAGGGCAGCATCCTGTCGATCCTCGGCTCGATGCTGGGCAGCATGGGTGGCTATTGGATCGCCCGGGCGCTCGGCAAGGAGACGGTGTTGCGCCTGCTCGGCTCGCGCCGCGAGACGATCGAGGAACGCCTGGGTTCGGCGGGCTTCGACGGCATCTTCATGTTGCGGGTCATGCCGGGCCTGCCGTACTGGCCGGTCAACTATGGGGCCGGCGCCCTCGGCGTCCCCTCCCGGATGTTCGCCGTCGCCTCGGCCATCGCCTCGATCCCCGGCCAGGTCTCGCTGGTCGCCATCGGCGCCTTTGCCGCGCGCCCGGGTGTCACCGTGGGCATCGTCGTCGTCATCGCCTGGGCGGTCGTCATCACCCTCACCGTCTGGGCCTGGCGCGCCTGGAAGGGCACGGCGAGCAAGCCGTTGCCCGGGTCGGGTTCCGGGTCGCCGGATTCCGCTGAATGACTGTTTCGTCGACCCTCACCCCGGACCCACCGCGCTCCGTCCGTCCGCACGCTGGATGACCAGTCTCGGGCTGTCCCGGGTCCCCGCGACCGCGAGCGATCCGTGCAGGTCGGTGCGCACGACCTGGCGCCCGGACTGGGCCAACAGCCGCAGCGTCTTCGCCGCCGGGTGGCCATAATCGTTGTCCACCCCGGCACTCACCAACGCCAACCCGGCCCCGGTCGCTCGAATGAACACCTCGTCCTGACGCCCCGACCCGTGATGCGGGACCGTCAGCACCTCTGCTCGCAGATCCGCTCCGGCCCGCACCAGCGCCCGCTGCCCGGTGGGCTCCACGTCTCCGGTGAGGAGGACGCGCAGTCCACCGACCTCGGCCATCGCGATCACGCTCGCGTCGTTCTCCACCGCCGACTCCCCCGCCGTCGCCCCGACCACCGGCGGCACCGCCACCGGCCCGAGCGTCTGCCACCGCACCCGCCCGATCTGCCAGCGCTGACCCGGCCGCGCGAGGGCCACGGGCACGTTCCACGCGGCTGCCTCCCGGCGCACCGTCGCCGCCGTTGCCAACGGCGATGCCAACGGCGAGACCAGCAGCAACCCGACCGTCCGGCGCCCCAGCACCGCAGACCGGCCGTCGATGTGGTCGGCGTGATAGTGCGTCAGCACCAGCAGCGGGATCGACTCGACCCCGAGCTGATCCAGGCAGCGGGCCAGCAGCACCGGGTCGGGCCCGGTGTCCACGACCACCGCCGAATCCACCCCCGCCCGCAGGACCGTCGCGCTGCCCTGCCCGACATCGCACGCCACCACTTGCCAATGCCCCGGCGGCCAGCCCGGCACCACCTGCGGCTGCGCCACCAGGGCCACCATCACCGTCGCCGCGGTCAGTGTCAGCCAGCGCGAGGCCAACAAAGACCCGCCCAGCACGAGTCCCGCGACACAGCCCGCCCCGACCACCGCCAACCCGACCGGGCTCGTGGGCCAGGTCCACGCTGCCCCGGGGAACGCCGCCCCCGCCCGAGCGATCCACACGATTCCCTGCGCACACCACCCGGCCAGCCACCCTGTGAACCCGGCCACTGTCGGCACCACCATCGACAGCCCCGCCGTGGCGAACCCGAGGACGGTCGCCGGGCCGACGAAGGGACCGGCCAGCGCATTCGTGACCAGCCCGACCACTGACACCTCACCCGAGATCGCGGTGACCACCGGCTGGGTCGCCAGTTGCGCCGCGAGCGGCACTGTCACCGCCTCCGCGATCGGTCGGGGCAGCCAGGTCATCCGGTCTCGCCACAGCGCCGACCAGCCGATGATCCCCGCCGACGCCAGCACCGACAACGCGAACCCCACCGAACGGCCGAGCCAGGGATCGATGAGCACCAACGCGATCACCGCCACGCACAGGTGCCGCGCCCCCTTGCCCGGCTGCGTGTGCCCGCCCAGCGCGGCCAGCGCGACCAGCCCCATCGCCGACGCCCGCAATACGCTCGGCTCGGTCCGGCACAGCGCGATGAACATCACCACCCCGCCGAGCCCCACCACGTGCAGCCACCGCCCCCGCACCCCCAGCCACCGTGCCGCCGTCACCAGAAACGCCAGCAACAGCGTCAGGTTCGCCCCCGACACAGCGGTCAGGTGGGTGAGGCCGGTGGTCCGGAAGTCGTCGGTGAGCGCGGGTGTCTGCAGCGAGACATCGCCCACGACCAGGGCCGGCACCAGCGCCCGGCGGTCCTCGGGCAGGTCCGCCACCGATCGGCGCAGTCCGGCCCGCACCGACTCCACCGCGACGGCTGCCGTCCCCGCCGGGCGGACCACCGACGGCGGCGAGCGAAGCGAGGCGAAGGCCACCGAGGGACCGCCGTCGGTCGGTGACAGCCGGGCAGCAGCGCGGGCCGTCGTGCCGACGATCAGCCCCTGCAACACCTCGCCCACATCGCCGGAGCCGGTCAGGTGGACCTGCTGACGCTGCAGATGCGCCGCCCCGCGGCCGTCGACCCGCCGCACCTCCACCACCGCCGTCACCGTGCGCCCACCGAAGCGGGCGTGCGTCCGGACCCGGGGGTCGCCCTTCACGACGAACTCGAGCTCGACCACGGCCCGCTCGGCCGCCAGCCCGGCGAGAGGGGAGGTGCTGTGCTGGTGATGGCGCACCCCCGACAGTGCCGCGATCACCACGAACGCCAGCGCCGTCGCCACGACGAGCGATGTCCGACGCAGCATCCCCGCCACCAGCCCCAGGGCGGCCACCGCCAGCAGCACGAGGAGGGTGGCCCTCCCCGCGCCCATGCCGATCCACGCGGCCGCCCACCCTGCGGCGGCGACCGGCACCAAGCGCAGATCCCGCACGGCCACGACCGGTCCGGGCGAGCTCACACCGTGAGGTGGGGAGCAAGCTCCGCGAAGGTCTTGGGCCCGACACCCGGCACCTCCTGCAGCTCCTCGATCCGGGTGAACTTCCCGTGCTGGGTGCGCCAGGCGATGATCTTCTCCGCCGTCACCGGCCCGACCCCCGGCAGCGCATCGAGCTGGGTCGCGTTGGCGGTGTTGAGATTGAGCTTGGTCCCCGCGGGCCCGGTCCCCGCGGTGCCACCGGCAGCGGCCGAGCCACCCGGCGATCCACCGGAGTCACCGCCGCGCACCTCGCTGGGACGGCCCGGCCCCCCGATCAGCACCTGCTGCCCGTCGGCGAGGACCTGCGCAAGGTTCAGTTCTCCGGGCCGGGCGTCCTCGGCGAACCCGCCGGCGGCCTCCACCGCATCGGCGACGCGGGCACCGACCGGCAGCCGGTGCACACCCGGCTCCCGGACGTGTCCCAGCACATGGATCCGGATCGGTTCGGGTGTCGGTGAGGCTTCGGGCTGGGACGCGGCCGGCGCCTCCTCGGCGGTGACCACCACGGGAACGGAAGCCTCGACCGGGACCGCACGGGCGCGCGTCACGGCGTACGCCGCAATCAGCACCCCGATCGCCAGCACCGCGGCGATCACCATCACGTGCCGGGAGGTGAACTGGCCCAAGCCGGGCCACCAGCCGACGGACCGCTCCACACCCCCCACAGCAGCGCCCGGGCCGGCTTCGCTGGCCGCTCGCCTCGGCTCGGAGCCCGCTGCGGCGAACTCGCTGACCACAGGCCCTCTGCCCAGGACAGGCCGCGGCCGCACCACAGTCTGGAGCCCGGCCTCATCATGGTCGGGGGCCAAACCGTCGGCCACCAGCCGGTCGAGCCGCTCCCGCACATAGTCGGTGAGGACATCGTCATGTCTGCGTCGCATCATGCCTACACCTATGCGCGGTCCGGGGCCTTTCGTGCCATGCGCGCGCGGTCGCCTGTGGACAGTGCTTCGAGGTCCGCCGAACCTGTGGACAGTGCGCGGACCGCGCGGACCAAGCGCTTCCGGTCGGCCTGGGCGGCGCCAGCGCGTCAGGCGGGCTCGGTGCCGCCGGCCTCCTCGTCAGCAGACCTCCTCGGCCGCAGATGCAGCCGGCAGCCACCGTTGACGAAGGGCTCGAGCTCGACGTCCTCCTCGACGATCGTGCGCAGGAACCCAAGATGCATCGCACACACGACATCCGGATTGTTCCGGGCCGCGGAGAGCACGGGGCAGGTCTCCAGCATCAGGGTCTCCGCCGACTCCTCGACGGGCTCGAAACCCATGCGGCGCAGCAGGTCGATCAGCCGCTCACCGGGGGCACTCCCGTCCACGATATCGGCGGCCCACCGCCGCCCCACGGCAAGCGCATCACCCGTCACATCGCGCGACGTCTCCTTGAGCTGGGCGACCAGCGCGTCGACCAGCGACGCATACTCCCGCGTGCTTCGCAGTGGCGAACTCTCCGCGCGGACCGCATACGCGATCGCCGGTCGTCCCCGGCCCTCGGGCGGCAAGGCGTTGCGCGACACGAGTCCCATGTCGACGAGCGCCTCCAGATGCTCCCGGACCGTATTGGGATGCTGGCCGCTGCTCGCCGACACCAGCTGCACGGTGACGGGGCGGCCAACCTCAACCAGGTACGCCAACACCGCCGCGCGCGCCGCGGAGAGTCTGAGGGCCGGCTCGGCGACCGGGCGAGGGCCGACGTTTCCCATCTCTCGATCCTACTGACCGTTAGCCCATTTACTACACACCCTCCGTCTAATAAACCCAGAACCACCGTCTCAAAGATCAGGCCGTCGTCCGACCCTGCGGATCGTCTGCACGACCGGCGTCATATTGAGTCCGGCCGTCATCTGCGGTTGGGTGGCCGCGTGGCACCAGCACAGCTCTCCCCCGCCCGACGAACGTTTGCGATTCTGTTCCTCCTTGGGGCGATCGTGTTTGCGGTGCCGGCCGCGGGCGCACTGCTGCTCGGCGCATCAGCCCGTCTGCAGGTCCTGAACACCGTGACGGTCCAGCTGGCGTCCTTCGCCCACTTCGGCATCATCGGCTGGGCCCTCGCCCTGGTGCTCGCGCTCGCCTCCGTCGCTCTGGCGCGCCGGCGCCTGCTGACGCTCCTGACCCTGCCACTGATCGCCGGGCTCGTGTGGCAGCTGTCGTGGCTCACGCCCTATGTCCGGGCCGACCCGATCCCCGACCACGCCGAGCCCATGACCGTGGCAGCGATCAACATCGAGCACGGTGAGGCCAACTTGGACCAGTTCGAGGCCCATACGGCAGCCGCTGAGGTGGTCGTGGTGATCGAGATCACCGATGCCGTGCGAGCCCGGCTCGTCGAACGGGGGTTCGGGCGCAGCCACCCACATCAGGTGCATCTGCGCACCGGCATCCACGGCACCTCGATCTATTCGCGCTTCCCGCTCGACGATCTCGGCGCCCCGGACACGGTGTTCGCCTCACCGCTGGTGCGGGTCCATCACAGCAGTGGTCCGATCGTCGTCATGGGCGTCCACCCGATCAACCCGATGGGCGGCAAGACCCGCTGGCTGCAGGAGGCGGAACGCCTCCGCGCCTATATCGAACCCCACCTCGACGAGCCCCTGGTCCTGGCCGGCGATTTCAACTCGATCGATCGCCACATCACGATGCGGCGCCTGGTGGAGGGTGATGGCCTGCGCTCCACCGCCGCTCTCACCGGCGACGGCGCTCCCCGCACCTGGCCGGTCCGCGGGCCGGGTTCGGGGCTGGGCCCCCTCATCGGCATCGACCACGTGCTGATCTCACCGTCGGTGACCGCCCTCAGCCACCAGCAATTCCGCATCGACGACACCGATCACGAAGGTCTGCTGGTGACGGTCGCCAAGCGGGTCTGACGCGAGACCCGAGACCTCAGGCCGGGACGATGCTGATGAGTTTGGGCGCCCGGACGATCACCTGCCGGATTTCCTGACCGTGCAACGTCCGTTGCACGTTGGCGTCGGCCAGGGCCAGCGCCGTCAGCTCGTCGTCGCCGATGTCGGGGGCGACGGACAGCTTGGCGCGCACCTTCCCCTTGACCTGCACCACACAGGTGACCGACTCGGTCACCAGCAGCGCGGGATCGAGCGCCGGCCACGAGGCGTTGGCGACCGAGGGGGTGTGCCCCAGGGTCTCCCACATCTCCTCGGTGATATAGGGAGCGAACAGGCTGAGCCCGATCGTGAGGGCCTCGGCGGCTTCACGCACAGCCGGGTCGGCCGCACCGGCCCCCGAGTCGATCGCCTTGCGGGTCGCGTTCGTCAGCTCCATCAACCGGGCGACGGCCACGTTGAACCGCTGGTTCTCCAGCAGTTGGGTGAGGTCGGCCACCGTCTGGTGGGTGGTCCGCCGCAGCGCCAGATCGCCACCCGCGGGATCGGTGCCGGGCTCGCTGGACACGTCCTGGGCCACCCGCAGCGCACGCTGCAGGAACCGCGCGGTCGCACTCGGCGAGACGTCCGCCCAGTCGATGTCCTCCTCCGGTGGGCCGGCGAAGACCACCGTGGTTCGGATGGCGTCGACGCCGAACCGGTCGATCTGCTCACCCAGGTCGACACCGTTGCCCATCGACTTCGACATCGCCTTGCCCTGGTTGATGACCTGGCCCTGGTTGAGCAGCTTCTCCATGGGCTCGACGAAGTCGACGAGGCCCATGTCGTGCAGGACCTTGGTGAAGAACCGCATATAGAGCAGGTGCAGGATCGCGTGCTCGACCCCACCGACATATTGCGCCACGGGCATCCAGCGCCGCACGTCCTCGGGATCGAACGGGCCGCCGTCATAGCCCGGGGAGCAATAGCGGAAGAAATACCACGACGAGTCCACGAACGTGTCCATCGTGTCGGTGTCGCGCTCGGCCGGCCCGCCACAGCTCGGGCAGGTCACCTCCCGCCAGGCGGTCGCCTCCGGCCCCGCCAGCGGCGAGGTGCCCTTGGGCTGCAGCGCGGCCCCCCGCAGGTCGGGCAGCTCGACCGGCAGCTGATCGTCGGGCACCGGCACCTCACCGCAGCCCGGGCAGTGGATGATCGGGATCGGGCAGCCCCAGAAGCGCTGCCGGCTCAGCAGCCAGTCCCGCAGGCGGAACGTGATCGCCCCGCGCCCCTCGCCCCGCGCCTCCAGCGACGCGATGATGCGGCTGACGCCCGACACCTTGTCGCTCAGCCCGTCCAGCTCACCGGAGTTCACATAGGCCCCGTCCCCGGCCGTGGCAACGAACGTCTCGGCCGGATCGGGCTCCCCGGTGTCGACCACCATCCGCACCGGCAGGTCGAACGTCTTGGCGAAGTCGAGGTCGCGCTGGTCGTGGGCCGGGACGGCCATCACCGCACCGGTGCCGTAGTCCGCCAGAACATAGTCGGCCGCCCACACCGGGATGCGCTCGCCGTTGACCGGGTTGATCGCATGCACCCCCAGGAACACCCCCGTCTTGGGCCGCTCCGTGGACTGCCGCTCGATCTCGGTGGCCTGCTTGGTCTTCTCGACATAGGCCTCGAACTCGGCCCGCTGGGCATCGGCGACGATCTCGGTCGCGAGTGCTGCCTCGGGTGCGACCACGAAGAACGTCGCGCCGAACAGGGTGTCGGGCCGGGTGGTGAACACCGTCACCGGCTCGTCGCGGCCCTCAATGACGAAATCGACGTACGCCCCCTCGGAGCGCCCGATCCAGTTGCGCTGCATCGCGAGCACGCGATCGGGCCATGCGCCCTCCAACTGGGCCATGTCGTCCAGCAGCCGGTCGGCGTAGTCGGTGATCTTGAAGTACCACTGGTTGAGCTGGCGCTTGGTCACCGTCGAGCTGCACCGTTCGCACAGTCCCTGAACGACCTGCTCATTGGCCAGCACGGTCTGGCAGCTCGGGCACCAGTTGACGAAGGAGTTCTTGCGATAGGCCAGCCCACGCTCGTGGAAGCGGTTGAACAGCCACTGCGTCCACCGGTAGTAGTCCGGATCCGAGGTGTGCAGCCGCGTCGACCAGTCGAAGCTCAGCCCATAGCGTCGAAACGACGTCGCCTGGGTCTCGATGTTGGCATAGGTCCATTCGGCCGGATGCGCGTTGCGCTTGATCGCCGCGTTCTCCGCGGGCAGGCCGAAGGAGTCCCAGCCGATCGGGTGCAGCACGTCATAGCCGCGCAGCCGCAGATAGCGTGCGACCACGTCGCCCATGACGAACGCCTCCGCGTGGCCCATGTGCAGGTCGCCCGAGGGATAGGGGAACATGTCGAGGACGTAGCGGCGTTCCTTCGAGCCGTCGTCAAGAGCCTTGAAGGTCTGGTCGGCGGCCCAGAACTTCTGCCAGCGCTCCTGTGCCTGGACGGGGTCATAGGCCTTGCGGTCGCGGACTTGCTCGCTCACTCGTTTTCTCCTGGTTCCACTGCTTCGGACATGAAAAAACCCCGGCACCCCTCATGGGCGTTCGGGGTCGGCCGCGCTGGACGCGCGGCTAGCGAAGCAGCTGGTGCGGACACATGCCCGGAGTCTAACCCACT
>JAUNRO010000061.1:0-973 GCA_030544185.1 Propionibacteriaceae bacterium
GATCCGGGAGCGCCACGCCGAGCTCAGCGAACAACTCAACGACGCCCGCTGGCGCTATCACGTGCTCGATGCGCCGACGATCTCCGACGGTGCGTTCGACGCGATGATGCGCGAGCTGATGGAGTTGGAGGAGCGGTTCCCGGGGCTGCGTACGCCGGATTCGCCCTCCCAGCAGGTCGGCGGCCCGCCGTCGGCGACCTTCGCCGCAGTCACTCACCCGCTGCCGATGCAGAGCCTCGACAATGCGTTCTCCGGCGAGGAACTGCGGCGCTGGGGGGAGCGCGTCGCCCGCGATGCGGGATCCGGTCTCGCCGAGTCGGGCTTCCTGTGCGAGCTGAAGATCGACGGGCTCGCGGTCGACCTCGTCTATGAACAGGGGCGGCTGGTGCGGGCCGCGACGCGCGGCGACGGCCGGGTGGGCGAGGACATCACCGCCAACATCCGCACGATCACCACGATTCCGGAGCGCATCCCGGCGGTGGACGGGCACCTCCCGGAGCTGTTCGAGGTCCGCGGGGAGGTCTTCCTTGGCATCGAGCGGTTCCGCGAGCTGAACGAGTCCTTGGTCGACCAGGGCAAGGCGCCCTTCGCCAACCCACGCAATGCCGCCGCGGGATCGTTGCGCCAGAAGGATCCGCGGGTGACCGCGACGAGACCGCTCGCCTTCATCGCACACGGACTCGGCGTGGTCAGCGGGATCGAGATCGACCGCCTCAGCCGGGCGTACGCGATTTTGGAGGACCTCGGCATTCCCACCACCCAGCACGCCAAGGTGGTCAAGACCCTGGATGAGGTCTGGGAGTTCGTCGAATGGGTCTCCCGGCACCGGCACGACTATGTCCACGAGATCGACGGCGTCGTGGTCAAGGTCGATGAGCGCCGGCTGCAGGACCAGCTGGGCAGCACGAGCCGGGCGCCGCGGTGGGCGATCGCCTACAAGTACCCGCCGGAGGAGGTCACCACCAAACTCCTC
>JAUNRO010000061.1:1003-2433 GCA_030544185.1 Propionibacteriaceae bacterium
ACATCCGGGTCAACGTCGGGCGCACGGGCCGGGTCACGCCCTATGCGGTGATGGAGCCCGTGCTGGTCGCCGGCTCGACGGTCGCGATGGCGACGCTGCACAACGCGCATGAGGTCGAGCGCAAGGGTGTGCTGATCGGGGACACCGTGGTGCTGCGCAAGGCCGGCGATGTGATCCCGGAGATCCTGGGGCCGGTGGCCGATCTCCGCGACGGCAGCGAGCGGGCGTTCGTGATGCCCGCCCGGTGCCCCAGCTGCGACTCGGAGCTCGCGCCCGAGAAGGAGGGGGAGAAGGACATCCGTTGCCCCAACCAGCGCTCCTGTCCGGCGCAACTGCGGGAGCGGCTGTTCCACCTCGCCTCGCGGCAGGCCCTGGACATCGAGGTGCTCGGGGAGCGCGCGGCCGACGAACTGCTCGCCGCCGGGCTGCTCACCGATGAGGGCGACCTTTTCGATCTGGATGCCGACGGACTGGCGCGCACGGAGTTCTTCACCCGCGCCGCGCGGAAGGCCGAACGCGAGGCCGGCGCCGGGGAGCGGGTGCTGAACGCGAACGGGACCAAGCTCCTGGCCAACCTGGAGGAGGCCAAGACGCGGCCGTTCGCGAAATTTCTGGTCGCGCTGAGCATCCGCCACATCGGCAAGGGCGTTGCCCCCGACGTCGCCGCCGCGTTCCCCACCATCGAGGCGCTCGGCTCCGCCACCGAGGAGGAGCTCGCCGCCGTCGAGGGCATCGGCCCCACGATCGCCGAATCCATCCGGGAGTGGTTCGGCACCGACTGGCGCCGGGAGATCGTGGCCAAATGGCAGGCAGCGGGCTGCGTGCTCGCCGACGAGCCCACCGCACCCGATGAGGAACTGCCACAGACTCTCGCCGGCCTGTCGATCGTGGTGACGGGCTCGATCGAGGGCTATACGCGGGACTCGGTCGGGGAAGCGATCGTCGCCCGCGGCGGGAAGTCCGCGTCCTCGGTGTCGAAGAAGACCGACTTCGTCGTGATCGGTGACTCGCCCGGCTCGAAGGCCGACAAGGCCGTCGCGCTCAAGCGGCCGATCCTCGACGCTGCGGGCTTCCAGGTGCTGCTCGATCGAGGCCCCGAGGCGGCCGCCGCGGTTGCCAACGTGGCCGAATGAGGAGGTGGGTCGGGCCGGGGCTTGCCCCGCGCTGAGGGGCTGGTCGCCCGATCCCGAAATTTCGGGCATGAGCGGGGGGTGCAGGTGGATAGTGCAGTTGCACCCCCGATCTGCGCACGAAATTTCGCGGCCAGGCCACCCACCAGCCACTGCTTCACGAGGGAGCGCGGGACCCGCCGGCGTAGGCGTACCCCACCGGTATCCGATCAGCGCCACAGAAATTTCGTGACAGGGCCTAGGCTCGACCCCATGCCCGAGCCCGCCGATCAGCCCGGGGCCCAGCCAGCCCCGGTTGTG
>JAUNRO010000061.1:2443-10535 GCA_030544185.1 Propionibacteriaceae bacterium
CCGCCCCAGGCGCCGCGCTCGCGGGTGTGGTCCAATCTGAACCTCAATGGTCCGGTGCCGTCCCGGGTCCGGCCCGCGATCGGCGAATGGGGGCCGCAGGAGCTGCCGAGCACGAAACAGAAGAAGCGCGCCCGCTGGCTGACACCGGTGATCTTCGTGCTCGCCATCGTTGTCGTCGTCATCGTGGGCTGGTTCTTCTGGCGCATGTTCCGCTGAATGGGTACGCCAGGGGCGCCAGAGGGCGCAACAGGGGGTGTGCCTGTGATCTTCACCCGCCCAGCGGGTCAAAGTCACAGGCTCCGGCGACCATGAGCGTCAAGACCGCTCAGGCGATCGAGATGAGCGTCGCCAGATAGCGCAACCGGGCCATCTCCGCGGCGAGGAAGTCCGGCCCACCGTGGCGTCCGGCGACGATCGCGCGGCCGCCGCCGACGGGGATGACGCCGATGACGGTCTCCACCCAGTGCGGGACCCAGCCGGCAGGGAGCTCGGTCGTGCGGCACTCATCGAGCGGACCGATCTTGGCAAGGGCGTCGGCGTCCAGATCCGGGGCGAGGGGGGTGGCATAGGCGACCATGCCGGCCTCGGCGTCGATGAGCACGGCCCAGTGGCAGTGGAAGACCGGGGGCGCGGCCTCGGTGAGGATCTCGGCGGCCTGTTCGGGATCCGCGAGCATCCGCTCCAGGACCTCGACGTCGGACTCCAGCCCTGCACCGCCGGGGTAGCGGGAGCACCACAGCACCTGCACGCCCTCGCAGCTGGTGCAGGCGCTCAGCGCCGAATCGGGCATCATGCCGACCGGCAGCGTCACGAGGAAGTCATCGACGACGCGGCCGAACTCGCGGCCGACGATCGCGACGGCCTGGATATCCGCGCCCGCCGTGCCGAGTGCGCTCGCGACAGCACCCAAGGAGCCGGGACGGTCGGGCAGCGCCACTCTGATCAGGAACACGCCGCCATTTTTACCCAATGCGTCCCGCCTTTCCACACTGACGCCGCCGGTCGGCGAACTGACACACCCTTGTAACCTGCGGGCGTTCCGCCGGGAGACCGCGGCCGGTGGTGGGCCATTACGATGGGCGGGCGTACGCACGGGCGGTGCCCCCTTCAGGAACAATCCGCACCCTGGTGAGCGCAGTGAAGGAGACGAACGTGGCATTGACGGTGTCCGAGGTGGCCAAACTGGGCCAACTGGCGCGGATCGACCTGAGCGAGGACGAACTCGCCCGGCTGGCGCCGCAGCTGGAGGTGATCCTGGAGTCGATGGCCGCCGTGGGCGAGCTGGATACGACCGGCGTGCCGCCCACCTCCCATCCCGAGCCGTTGACCAACGTCTTCCGTCCGGACGCCCTGGCGCCGTCCCTGCCGCGCGATGCGGCGCTGGCCATGGCCCCGGCCGCCGAGGAGGACCGGTTCCGGGTGCCGCGGATCCTGGGGGAGGAAGCGTGAGCCGCGAGATCCTGCGCGCCACCGCCACCGAGCTGGCCGCCCAGATCGCCTCCGGCGAGCGGTCCTCCGCCGAAATCACCCGGGCGCATCTCGACCAGATCGCCGCCGTGGACGGCCAGGTCAACGCCTTCCTGCACGTCGACGAGGAGCGGGCCCTGGCAACCGCCCGCCGCGTGGACGCCAAGCGCGCCGCGGGGGAGCCGCTGGGGCCGCTCGCGGGCGTACCCCTCGCGCTCAAGGACGTCTTCACCTATGTCGGCGCGCCGACCACCGCGGGATCGAAGATGCTTCAGGGCTGGGTTCCGCCCTACAACGCGACGGTCACCGAGCGGCTCATCGATGCCGACCTCGTGATCCTCGGCAAGACCAATCTCGACGAGTTCGCGATGGGCTCCTCGACGGAGAATTCCGCCTATGGGCCCACCCGCAATCCCTGGGACCTCGAGCGCATCCCGGGTGGTTCCGGGGGCGGGTCGGCCGCGGCGCTGGCCGCCTTCGAGGCGCCGCTCGCGATCGGCACCGACACCGGCGGATCCATCCGCCAGCCGGGTGCTGTGACCGGCACAGTCGGCGTGAAACCGACCTACGGCGCAACGTCCCGCTTCGGCCAGATCGCGCTCGCGTCCTCGCTCGACCAGCCCGGGCCCTGCGCCCGCACCGTGCTGGACACCGCACTGCTGCACCAGGTGATCGCCGGCCACGACCCGCGCGATGCGACCTCCATCGATGCGCCGGTGCCCGATGTCGTCGGCGCCGCACGCTCCGGTGACGTCAGCGGTCTGCGGGTCGGCGTGGTGACCGAGCTGGGCGGTGAAGGGTACGCGCCGGGGGTCGAGCAGCTCTTCGGCGAGACCGTCGCGCTGCTCGAGTCGCTCGGGGTCGAGGTCGTGGAGGTGTCGTGCCCCCATTTCGAGTACGCCCTGGCGACCTACTACCTGATCCACCCCGCCGAGGCCTCGTCCAACCTCGCCCGCTTCGACGCCATGCGCTACGGCCTGCGGGCCGGCGACGACGGCGTACGCTCGGCCGATGAGGTGATGAGCTTCACGCGCGGCGCGGGCTTCGGCGATGAGGTGAAGCGGCGCATCATCATCGGCACCTATGCGCTGTCGGCCGGCTACTTCGACGCCTACTACGGTTCGGCCCAGAAGGTCCGCACGCTCATCCAGCGCGACTTCAACCGCGCGTTCGAGCAGGTGGACGTCCTCGTCTCACCGACCACGCCGACCACGGCCTTCAAGCTGGGGGAGCGCATCGACGATCCGCTCGCGATGTACAAGAACGATCTCTGCACGATCCCCTCCAACCTCGCCGGCAACGCCTCGGCGTCGTTCCCGGTCGGCCTGTCGCCGCAGGACAACCTGCCCGTCGGCTTCCACGTGATGGCGCCGCCAATGGCCGACGACCGGCTCTATCGGGTGGGCGCGGCGCTGGAGCGCGCGCAGCAGCAGACCTGGGGCGGCTCCCTGCTGGAGCGCATCCCCGCCCTCGAAGGGAGCCTCGCATGAGCGACGTGGTGGACTACGCCGACGCGATCGGGCGCTATGACCCCGTGCTCGGGCTCGAGGTGCACGTCGAGCTGAACACGAGATCGAAGATGTTCTGCGGGTGCTCGACCGAATTCGGTGCCGAGGCCAACACCCAGACCTGCCCCGTGTGCCTGGGTCTGCCCGGGTCGATGCCGGTGGCCAATGCGAAGGCCATCGAGTCGGCGATCCGGATCGGGCTCGCGCTCAACTGTGAGATCGCGCAGTGGTGCCGGTTCTCCCGGAAGAACTACTTCTATCCGGACATGCCGAAGAACTACCAGATCTCGCAATATGACGAGCCGATCGCGTTCGACGGCTGGATCGAGGTCGAGGTCGACGGGGAGACCTTCCGGGTCGAGATCGAGCGCGCCCACATGGAGGAGGACACCGGCAAGTCGACCCATGTCGGCGGTTCGACCGGTCGCATCCACGGTGCGGATTATTCGCTGCTGGACTACAACCGCTGCGGCGTACCCCTCATCGAGATCGTCACCCGTCCCATCGAGGGCGCGGGCGCTAAGGCCCCCGAGGTCGCGAAGGCCTATGTCGGCGCGATCCGCGACCTCATGAAGGCGCTCGACGTCTCCGACGCCCGGATGGAGCGCGGCAACGTGCGCTGCGATGCGAACGTGTCGCTGCGCCCCGATCCGGCCGCCGAGTTCGGCACCCGCACCGAGACCAAGAACGTCAACTCGCTGCGCTCGGTCGAGGGCGCGGTGCGCCACGAGATCATGCGCCAGGCGGGCGTGCTCGATGCCGGCGGGACGATCGTGCAGGAGACCCGTCACTGGCACGAGGACACCCAGAGCACCACGGCGGGCCGGCCGAAGGAGACGGCGGAGGACTATCGCTATTTCCCCGAACCCGATCTGGTGCCGGTGGCCCCGAGCCGGGAGTGGGTCGAGGAGCTCCGGGCGAGCCTGCCCGAACCGCCGGCGCAGCGGCTGCGGCGCCTCGCCGGGGAGTGGGGGTTCGCCGAACGCGAGTTCGCCGATGTCGTCGCGGCGGATGCGGTGGATCTGGTCGATGAGACGGTACGCGCGGGGTGGGCGCCGCCGGCGGCGCCCCCGTGGGGGGGGTCGGGGCTCGCCCCGCGGGCGCCCCGGCCCTGGTCGCCGCGGTCCAGGCGCTCGTCGATGCCGGGACCGTCAACGACAAGCTGGCGCGCCAGGTGTTCGACGGGGTGCTGGCCGGTGAGGGCGAGCCCGCCGAGGTGGTGCAGAAACGCGGTCTGGTGGTCGTGTCCGACGACGGCGCCCTGTCTGCCGCGGTGGATGCGGCGATCGCGGCGAACCCCGACGTTGCGGAGCGGATCCGTGGGGGCAAGGTGCAGGCGGCCGGCGCGCTCATCGGCGCGGTCATGAACCAGATGAAGGGTCAGGCCGACGCGGCGAAGGTCCGCGAGTTGGTCCTCGCGAAGCTCACCTGAGCCGGGCCCCGCGCCGGGAGCCGATGATCCTCGCGTCTCGGCCCCTGAGTCCCGCTCAGAGGCTCAGGTCGCTGGTGGCGAGCTTGGCGAGCGCCGCCTCATCGCCGACGAGGCGGACCTGGCTGTGGTCCTGGCGACCATAGGCATAGAGCATCAGCTCCGACGGCTCGCCGATGATCGTGACGATCTCACCGCCGGACATCACCCGGATGGTCTCGGGCTCCCCGACGGACCCTTCGGGCCGGGCGCGCTCAAGGACGACGCCGACCTGGGCCTTGCGGAACAGCGCACGGCCCATGAGCTTCATGCGCCGCCAGATCCAGTCCTCGACGTCTGGGCCCAGCGGTCGCGGGGCGGCCGGGGCCGGCCCGGCTCGTCGGACGTCCTCGTGGTGGACGAAGAATTCGACCGTGTTCGCCTCCTCGTCGACCCCGGGGATGGCGAACACCGACAGCCGCGCCGGACCTCGGCGTACTCGATCGACCAGCTCCGCGAACGACCACCGCTCCTTGGTCTCGTTCATGCGGCGCTCCGTGAGCCCGGCCAGCGGCTTCGCCACGATGCCCGGGGCGCCCAGCGGGTCGGTCTCCCGGATCCAGAGGTGGGCGGCCAGATCGTGGGTCGTCCAGTCCCCGCACAGCGTGGGGGCGTCGGGCCCGCTCCGGTCCAGGGCATCGCACAGCTCGGCGCGTTCGGACTTGGCGAAATTCACACCCGAACTCTAGTAGACGGTCGCGGACCGGCCAACGAACGGCCAGCTGCGACAATGGCGCGGTGACCGACACCGAACAGTTCTCCAGCACCCTCGATCCGGCCGTCGCCGCACTGCTCACGCGCAATGACGCGGGGCTCGTTCCCGCCGTTGTCCAGGACGCGAGCAGTGGCCGCGTGCTGATGATGGCCTGGATGAACGATCAGGCCCTGCACCGCACCCTCACCACCGGCCGCGGCACCTATTGGTCGCGCAGCCGCAACCGGTTCTGGGTCAAGGGCGAGGAATCCGGCCACATCCAGTGGGTGCGCGAGGTGCGCCTCGACTGCGATGGCGACACCCTGCTGCTGCAGGTGGACCAGGTGGGCCCGGCGTGCCACACGGGCACGACGAGCTGTTTCGACGCCCACGTCCTGCTGCCGTTCGATGCCGCGGACCGCCCGCTCGCCCAGAGCCCCGCCTCGCCGCAGGAGGCCCGATGAAGGTCCCGGTGGTCCCCAGCCTGGAGGAATTCCGCGAGCTGGCCGCCGGCCGCCGCGTGATCACGGTGGCGGCGCGCGTGGTGAGCGATGCGGATACGCCGGTGAGCCTCTATCACCGCCTTGCCCAGTCCCGGCCCGGAACCTTCCTGCTCGAATCGGTGGAGCACGGGGTGCGCTCGCGCTGGTCGTTCATCGGCGTCCGCGCGGCGGCGACGCTGACCGCTCGCGACGGCGAGGCCATCTGGGAGGGGAATGTTCCCGTCGGCCTGCCCGGGGCCGAGGGTGGTGGAGGCGACCCCCTGGCCGCCCTGCGGACCTCCCTGGACCTCCTCATCTGCGCCGACCCGCAGCCGGACCTGCCGCCGCTGACCTCGGGCTTCGTCGGCTATCTGGGCTATGACATCGTCCGCCGGCTGGAACGGCTGCCCGTCGACACCGTCGACGACCTCCAAGTCCCCGAGCTCGCGATGCTGCTCGTCAGCGACCTCGTCGCCGTCGACCACGAGACCGGCGAGGTGTGGCTGATGGCGAACGCCATCAATTTCGATGCGACCGACGAACGGGTCGATCAGGCATACGCCGACGCTGTCACCCGGGTCGAGCGCATGGTCGACGACCTGGCCCGGCCGGCCGACCCCCTGGTCCTGCTGCGCACCGCCGGTCCCGCCGAGGTGGAGACCCGGGTCGTGCGCCAGCGCACGTCGGCCGAACACGAGGCGTCGGTCAGGGCCGCCGTGGCCGAGATCGAGGCGGGGGAGGCCTTCCAGATCGTGGTCTCCCAGCGCTTCGAGATCCCCGGGGCCGGCGATGCGTTCGAGATCTATCGCCAGTTGCGGCTGGTGAATCCCAGCCCATACCTGTTCCTCGTGCGCCTCGACGGCTTCGACATCGTCGGCTCCTCCCCGGAATCGCTGGTGACCGTCCGCGACGGCAAGGCGATCACCCACCCGATCGCCGGCACCCGGCCCCGGGGCGCCGATCCGGCCGAGGACGCGGCGCTGGAGGCGGAACTGCTCGCCGATGAGAAGGAGCGCGCGGAGCACCTGATGCTCGTCGACCTGGGCCGCAACGACCTCGGCCGCGTCTGCACCCCGGGGACGGTCGAGGTGGTCGAGTTCATGCGCGTACGCCGCTATTCCCACGTCATGCACCTCGAAGCCGCGGTCACCGGCACGCTCGCCCCGGGCCGCACGGCGCTCGATGCGACCCTCGCGTGTTTCCCCGCGGGCACGCTGTCCGGCGCTCCGAAGGTGCGGGCCATGGAGATCATCGAGCGGCTCGAACTCACCCGGCGCGGAGTCTATGGCGGCGTCGTCGGGTGGTTCGACTTCAACGGCGACTCCGATACCGCGATCGCGATCCGCAGCGCTCTCGTCAAGGACGGCACCGCGTTCGTGCAGGCGGGCGGCGGCATCGTGGCCGATTCCGTGCCGGCCCTGGAGGACGCCGAGAGCCGCAACAAGGCCGCCGCCGTCGTGCGCGCCGTGCTTGCCGCGGAGGGACTCACCGCGCTCCCACCCGAGCCGGCCGATGGGTGATCACGGGCGTACGCCGGGGACGGCGCCCCGGGCGGCGGGGCGCGCGGCCGCCTTTGCGCTGCTGGGCGCCGGCAGTCTGATCGGGATGCTGCTGGCGAGCCAGAACTGGTGGAACCATCCGGCCGCGACGACCGCGATCACCGGCAACCAGGTGACGGGCTCGCTGGCCGGCGTCCTCGCGGGCGCCGCCGCCGCGGGCACGGGGCTGGCCGCACTGTCGGGCCGGCGGGCGCGGACCGCCCTGGGCGTTCTCCTCGCCGTCCTCGGCCTCGGCATGGTCGTCGTGGCCGTCACCGTGGAGGTGGACGCGGCGAGCCTGAGCACGGGGCCCGCCGTGCTGCCGGGCGCCGGCGAGCTGTCGGCGACGGGGTTGCGCTGGGCCTACCTCGCCTGCGGGCCCCTCGTGGTCGCCGGCGCCGGGCTCCTCGCCCTGCGCGCACGGAGCTGGCCGGCCCGCCGGGACCGCTTCGCCCGGGTGGGCGCCCGTGCCGCGATCACCGCCGAGGACGATGCCACCGATGTGTGGAAGGCGATGGACGCCGGCTTCGATCCGACCCATGATGATCCGGGCGCATCCGGTGATCCGAGTGGCAGGAAGCCATCGGATCGGCGAGAATGACGCGAAGCTATGTTGGGTGGACGCCCCATGTGCCCCGACCGACCTGTTCTTGTGAAAGAGGGATGATGAACCGTCGCCGAACCACCGTCAAGGAAGTCCACCACGGCCGCACACCGGCGGCGTGGGCCGGTTCCGTGACCGCCCTCATCGCCTTCATCGTCCTGACGATCGCCTTCCTCATGGGTCCGGGCGGCTTCCCGTCCATCAACGTCCCGATCGCGATCGCCGGCGGGGTCCTGCTGGTGCTCGCGCCGATCATCGGCGGGATCATGGCGAAGCTGGGTCACGGGCAGGACTGATGACCGTTCTCGACGACATCATCGTCGGGGTTCGC
>JAUNRO010000061.1:10545-12425 GCA_030544185.1 Propionibacteriaceae bacterium
TGGCCACTCGCCAGCGGGCGGTGTCGGTGGCGCGGTTGACGGAGCAGGTTGCCGCTATGCCCCCGCCGCTGGATCCCCGCCCCGGTTTCCGTGCACCCGGCGTGCGGCTCATCGCCGAGGTCAAGCGCTCCAGCCCATCCAAGGGTGCGCTGGCGCCGATCACCGATCCGGCCGGGCTGGCCGAGGCGTACGCCGCCGGGGGCGCCGACGCGATCTCCGTCCTCACCGAACAGCGCCGCTTCAACGGCTCCCTGGACGACCTGGTCGCCGTGCGGCAACGGGTCGATATCCCCGTGCTGCGCAAGGACTTCGTGGTCACCGATTATCAGATCCTCGAGGCCCGGGCTCACGGTGCCGATCTGGTGCTGCTGATCGTCGCTGCCCTCGACGACGCCCAGCTCGCCGATCTGCTGGCCTATGCCACCGGGCTCGGGCTCACCTCCTTGGTCGAGGCCCACACCCCCGAGGAGGTCGCCCGGGCCCTGACGGTCGGGGCCGACGTGCTCGGGGTCAACAACCGGGACCTCAAGACCCTCGAGGTCGACCGGTCCAACTTCGCGCGCCTGGCGGCCGACATCCCGCCCGGGGTCATCAAGGTGGCCGAGTCCGGGGTCCGGACCCCGGCCGATGTGGCCGACTTCGCCGCCGCCGGGGCCGATGTCGCCCTGGTCGGCGAGGCGCTGGTCACCGGTGCCGCCCCCGCCGATGCGGTGCGCGCCATGCTCGCGGCCGGTCGTTGACCGCCGCTCACACAGAATCTGGAGACACCCGTGGACACCAGAGTCCTGCCCGATGAGTCCGGTCACTTCGACCGGTTCGGTGGAAAGTTCGTGCCCGAGGCGCTGTATGCCGCGTTGGCCCAGCTCGAACAGGCCTTCACCGAGGCCCGTGCCGATGCCGCCTTCGCCGCCGAGCTCGGCCGGCTCCACACCGAATATGTCGGGCGGCCCAGCCCGCTGACCGAGGTGCCCCGGTTCGCCGCGCACGCGGGCAATGCCCGGGTCGTGCTCAAGCGCGAGGACCTCAACCACACGGGCTCGCACAAGATCAACAACGTCCTGGGCCAGGCGCTGCTCACCAAGCGGATGGGCAAGAAGCGGCTGATCGCCGAGACCGGCGCCGGCCAGCACGGCGTCGCCACGGCCACCGCGGCGGCCCTGTTCGGCATGGAGTGCCGGGTCTACATGGGCAAGGTCGACACCGACCGGCAGGCCCTCAATGTCGCCCGGATGCAGATGCTCGGCGCCGAGGTCGTGGCCGTGACCTCCGGCTCCCAGACGCTCAAGGACGCCATGAACGAGGCCCTGCGCGACTGGGTCGCCTCGGTCGACGACACCCACTATCTGATCGGCTCGGTCGGCGGGCCGCATCCCTTCCCGCTGATCGTCCGCGAGTTCCAGCGCATCATCTCCGCCGAGGCCCGGCACCAGGTCCAGGCCCGCTGCGGCCGGCTGCCCGACTATGTGACCGCCTGCGTCGGTGGTGGCTCCAACGCGATCGGCATCTTCGCCGACTTCATCGCCGACGAGGGTGTTCAGCTCTATGGTTTCGAGGCGGGCGGAGAGGGCCTGGACACCGGGCGCCACGCCGCGACGATCTCCGAGGGCCAACTCGGCGTACTCCACGGCATGCGCACCTATGTCCTCCAGGACGCCGACGGCCAGACCCGCGACTCGCACTCGATCTCGGCCGGGCTCGACTATCCCGGCGTGGGACCGGAGCACGCGTGGCTGGCCGAGAGCGGGCGCGCGCGCTATGAGCCGGTCACCGACGAGGAGGCGATGGAGGCCCTGCGGCTGCTCACGCAGACCGAGGGCATCATGCCCGCGATCGAGTCGGCCCACGCGCTGGCCGGCGCACTGCGGCTCGGCAAGCGGGTC
>JAUNRO010000062.1 GCA_030544185.1 Propionibacteriaceae bacterium
TGGATCGTCGATGCTTATGCCGAGGTCCTGCCCGCCGAGGAGATCGAAGCGGCGCTGCGCGCCAACAACGAACCGCCGGCGACCACGCTCGCGATCCGGCCCGGGCTCGCGACCGTCGCCGAGCTGATCGAGGCGGGGGCGGTCGGCGACTCGGAGCTGCCGACGGCGGCTACCGTCACCGGTCACCCGGGCCGGATTCCTGCGGTGCGCGAGGGACGCGCCGGCGTCCAGGACCCCGGGTCCCAGCGGGTGGCGCTGCGGCTGGCGGATGCCGAGGCGCCCGACGGCCCGTGGCTGGACCTGTGTGCGGGGCCGGGCGGCAAGGCGGCGCTGCTCGCCGGGCTGGCGATCGAGCGCGGGACGCGACTGCTGGCCGCGGAGCTGCAGCCCCATCGCGCCGAGCCGGTGGCGCAGGCGCTGCGGGCGTACGCCGGGCTTCATGCCCCGGCCGTCATCGCCGCCGACGGCACGCGGCCTGCGTGGCCGGCCCGAAATTTCGCGCGCGTCCTCGCCGACGTCCCCTGCACGGGTCTGGGGGCGCTGCGCCGGCGCCCCGAGGCGCGCTGGCGGCGTGCACCCGCCGACCTCGACACCCTCGTGCCCCTGCAGCACCGCCTGCTCACCGCAGCCCTGGCGGCGGCGCAACCGGGCGGCGTGGTCGCCTATGTCACCTGCTCACCCCATCGCCGCGAGACGACCGAGGTGGTCGATGCCGTCCTGGCGGGGCGCACCGATATCGAGCGGGTTGGGAAGGACCTGCAGCTGTGGCCCCATCGCGAGGGGACCGATGCGATGTTCCAGGCGCTGCTGCGGCGGGTGAACTAGGCTCAGCTCCGTGGGAATGCGCATCCATCCGAGCCTGTTGTCCGCCGATTTCGCGAACTTTCAGCGCGATATCGAGTCGATCCCGTCCTCCGACGGCCTGCATCTCGACGTGATGGACTATCACTTCGTCCCGAACCTCACCTTCGGGCTGCCGGTGGTCGAGGCGATCCGCAGGATCACCGATCATCACATCGACATGCACCTGATGATCGACGACCCGGACCGCTGGGCCCCGTCCTATGCGGAGGCGGGCTGCCAGTCCGTCACCTTCCACGTCGAGGCCTGCAAGGCTCCCGTGCGCCTGGCGCGCGAGCTCCGGTCGCTGGGTGCGCGCGCCTCGATGGGGCTGAAACCACAGACCGACATCACGCCCTATGCGGATCTGCTGCCCGAGCTCGACATGATCCTGATCATGACCGTGGAGCCCGGGTTCGGCGGCCAGAAGTTCCTCGACATCATGCTGCCGAAGGTCCGGCGGACCCGGGAACTGATCAAGAAGTCCGGGCTGGACATCTGGATCCAGATCGACGGGGGCGTCTCGGAATCGACGATCGATCAGTGCATCGAGGCGGGCGCCGATGTGTTCGTCGCCGGCTCGGCCGTGTTCAGTGCCGAGGACCCGGACGCAATGGTCCGCCAGCTGCGCGGTCGCGCGGAGGAGCTTGGCCGGCATTGCCACTGAGCCCTCGCGGGATCGCCGCGCTCAACCGGCCGCCGGCACCACTCGATAGTCGATCGGCGTGCAGTGGCCGTTGTTCGACTTCTCCGCCGAGCAGGCGGTGAGCCCGACAAGCAGATCCATCTCGGCGCGGATCGCGAAGATATCGCCTGGCCGGGTGGGCGGGGGGTCGATGTGCAGCTTGCCGTCGGGATCGGTCCAGACGTCCATGAACACGTTGAGCGTCGTGGAGATGCGGTCGGGCGAGACGCCTTGGGGCCCGAGCGCCTCGCAGAGGTTGGCGAAGCAGCTCGGATGCGGCGCACCGGCGAATTCCGGATAGAGGATGTCGAAGGTGGCCTGGGCGCACGGGGTCACGGTGATGTCGTGGATGCCGACGGAGTCTTCGACGACCGTGGCCATGATCGTGCTGCGGTTGCTCCACAGGCGGTTGCCGGTGGCGAGATAGATCGTGTTGTTGTAGTCCACCGTGCGCCCCGCGGAGAAGCATTCCTCGACGTCGGCCGCCGACACCGGATAGAGGTCGCTCACCTGTTCACCGCACGGGTCGACGATCTCGAGCGTCTCGCCCATCGCGACCTTCACCAGCGCCCCGCTCTGCGGCGGGATCCGCTCCCAGCCGCGGGCCGGGGCGTCGCTCGATCCGGCGTACGCCCGGAAGGCGGTGGTCGGGTTCGGCGTGCGCGGTCGGCGGGGATCAGGCATGCGGTTCTCCTTCGTGGGCGGAGGGCTTCGGTTCGAACGGGGGTGTCCAGTCTTCCTCGACCGCGCGACCGGAATACTGCCGGGCCTCCGACGTCTCCCCGTAGTCGGCGGCCATCGGGTTCGGCTCGCCCTGGAGCCGGGCGTCGCGGGCGCGGATCGTGTCCCGCATGCGCTCGAAGCCGCCCTCGGCGCGGAGCCGTTCGAACTGGCTGTGCAGGTTGAACACCAGCGTCGGCAGGGGAGCACGGCGGGCGATGCGGGAGGCGCGGGGGTTGAGGCCGACGATGAAGTATGCCGTGCCGCGGTGGCTGAAGCTGAAGTGGGCCTCCTCCGGATTGGCCGAGACACCGTCTGCCCACGGATGGGGGTCGCCGTCGTGCAGGTGCTGCAGCGCGCGCCACAGAAGATCCTCGAAGTCGGCCTCGTCAACGATCTGGGGGCCGCGGAAGACCGCCACGAACGAGCCGAAGTCCGCATTGCCCTCCTGCTCGGCGGTGAAGGCCACCAACTGCTCGCCCACCTCGTCGAGGGTCCGGGGGCTGTCGAGGGCCTCGAACACCTTCACGGTCGCCGCCTCGCGGCGGAACACCGACCGGGCGCCCAGACATGGATATTCGGGATGGGCCACCATGTCGGCGATCACGTCGACGATCTCGACCTCGGCGCCCTGCCCCAGGTCGCGCACGGCCACAGCTGACAGATGGGTCTCCAGATCCACCCCGACACCCTGCCAACGCGGCCGCCTCCCGCGGCACACCCGCAGGGGTGACGATCGCCTGCCGGGACTCGGAATCAGAGCGAGGAGAAGGCTCCGAAGAAGCCGCCGATCCAGACCATGGCGAGCCCCACGCCGACGAGGATGCCGGCCTTGCGCCGGCGCGGGCTGCCCGCCGGGGAGCCGGAGAACATCAGGATGCCCGCGAGCGCGGTGAGCAGGCCGACGACGAGCATGCCGAAGCCGATGCTCATCCCCAGGTTCATCGTCCGTGCCTCACTGGTCGCCGCGGCGACGCAGATAGCGCTGGAACTCGGCGGCGATCGCGTCCCCGGTCGCCTCGGGCAGGTCGGTCTCGTCCTGGTCCGCCTCGAGTGTTGCGACATAGCCGGCGAGCTCCGGGTCCTCCTCGATCAGCTCGGCGACGCCGCGGTCCCAGGCGCGCACCAACTCGGGCAGGTCGCCGAGATCGATGCTCAGATCGGTGAGGTCCTCGATGCGTCCCAGCAGCGCCTTCGTCGCCCGCGGGTGCGGGGGCTGCGCCACATAGTGCGGCACCGCCGCCCACAGGCTGATCGTGTCGAAGCCCGCGCTTCGGCACTGGTCGGCCATGAGACCGGTCATGCCCGTCGGGCCCTCGTAGGTCGGGGCGTCCAGGTTCAGCCGCTCCCGCAGCTGGGGATCGGACGTCGTCCGGCTGACCGGGACCGGGCGAGTATGGGCGTTGTCGGCGAGCAGCGCGCCGAGGCAGATCACCAGCGACGGCCGCGCCGAGCGCAGGACCGAGATCAGCGACGTCGCATAGGCGCGCCACCGCAGGTTGGGCTCGGGACCGGTGATCAGCACGAGGTCGCGCCCCTGCAGCTCCCCGATGAATACGTCCGTGCTCGGCCACTCGATCACCCGGCGCCCGCCGTCCGGTTGCCGCACCGTCGGGCGGTGCATCTGGAAGTCGTAGAACTCATCGGAGTCCAGGCTGAACACGCTCGTGGCGCCGCTGAGTTCCAGCAGGTGACCGAGCGCATCCGTGGCCGCCGATCCCGCGTCGTTCCAGCCGCTGAAGGCGAGAATGGCGATCGGGTCATCGAGGTCACGCAGCGAACGTTGTGGGTCGGCCATAGGGCCAGGATAGTGCGCACTCGGCGGTCGGGGACCCGACTGCCCAGCCCGCGTAGCCCGCCGCGACTAGCAGAAGCAGTGGCCGCACCCGGTTCTCGCCCGGGTTGGCCGTCCGCTTGCTGGGCGGGACGCTAGTGTCTGGGCCCATGGCGAAGATCCTGGCCGAGGGTGACCACCGGATCTTCACCCGGCGCCGCGCCGATGCCGGGGATCCCTGGGTGTTGGCCCGCCTCAGCGTCCCGGAGAGCGAGCGCCAGCTGCGGCACCGGATCCGGGGCCGCGTTGACCAAGCCTGATTCGAGCGTTCCGATCCCGAGAGGCACTCATGGCCGAACGATCCTTCGCAACCGAGGTGTTGCAGCTCCGCAGCGGTGCGGGGACCGAATTCCACGGGGAAGGGATCCTCGCTGTCACGAAGGCGCTGCTGCAGTCCGGGGTGGCCTACGTCGGCGGCTATCAGGGCGCGCCGATCTCCCACCTCATGGACGTGCTGGGGGATGCGCACGAGATCCTCACCGAGCTGGGCGTACATTTCGAGAACAGCGCCTCCGAGGCCACCGCCGCCGCGATGCTCGCCGCCTCGGTGCACTATCCGCTGCGCGGTGCGATCGCGTTCAAATCGACGGTTGGGACCAACGTCGCCTCCGACGCCCTGGCCAACCTGGCCAGCGGCGGTGTGAAGGGTGGCGCGGTGGTCATCCTGGGCGAGGACTATGGCGAGGGCTCCAGCATCATGCAGGAGCGCAGTCACGCGTTCGCGATGAAGTCGCAGATGTGGCTGCTCGACCCGCGGCCCGACCTGGAGGCCATCGTCGACGCCGTGGAGAAGAGCTTTGAGCTCTCGGAGGTGTCGAACACCCCGATCCTGCTCCAGCTGCGGCTGCGGTCGAACCACTTGACGGGCAGCTTCATCGCCAAGGACAACCGGCGCCCGGTCATGACTGTGCAGGAGGCTGGTGCGGACCCGCAGAAGGACCACTCGCGGGTCGTGCTGCCACCGATGAGCTTCGCCCACGAGATCGAGAAAGTCGAGCAACGGTGGCCGGCCGCGGTGGAGTTTATCACCGAGAACGGGCTCAACGAGTTCTTCGGCGGCAACGACGCCGAGGTCGGCATCATCGTCCAGGGCGGCCTCTACAACACGTTCAACCGCGCCATGGAGCTGCTCGGGCTGTCCGATGCGTTCGGTGACGTGCGCGTCCCGACCTATGTCCTGAACGTCGCCTATCCGGTGATCGACGACGAGGTCGTCGGGTTCTGCCGGGACAAGAAGGCGGTGCTGCTCATCGAGGAGGGCCAGCCGGACTATCTGGAGCAGAACATCAGCAAGATCCTGCGCCAGCACGACATCGCCGCAAAGCTCCAGGGCAAGGACCTGCTGACGATGGCAGGGGAATATACTCCGACCGTCGTCACCCGCGGTCTCGCTGCGTTTCTCGAGCGGCACGCGCCCGGCCTCGTCCGGACCCGGCCGTCACTGCTGCTCGACCAGACCGATGCCGCCAGCCCGTTCGCGCCCCGGGTCGACCAGCAGGTCGTCCAGCCGCGCCCGCCGGGCCTGTGCACCGGCTGCCCCGAGCGGCCGATCTTCGCCGCGCTCAAGCTCGCCGAGCAGGAGACCGGCCAGCACCACATCTCCGCCGACATCGGCTGCCATCTGTTCGGCTCCGGGGAACCGTTCAATCTCGGCGCGACCACGATGGGCTATGGCCTCGGCTCCGCCGGTGCGGCGGCGTTCAACTCCACCGGCTCCGACCAGCGCACGGTCGCGATCATGGGCGATGGCGGGTTCTGGCACAACGGCCTCACCAGTGGCGTCGGGAATGCGGTGTTCAACAAGTCCGACCAGATGCTGGTCGTGATCGACAATGCGTACGCCGCGGCGACCGGTGGGCAGGATCTCCTGTCGTCGCAGGCCGATCACCCGTTCCGGTCCACGAAGCACTCGATCGAGCGCGCCGTGCGGGGCATCGGGGTGACGTGGGCGACGACCGTGAGCAACACGTTCAGGATCGCCGAACTGCGGGACGTATTCATCGATGCGCTCACGACGAAGGCCGACGGGCCCAAGGTCGTGGTCGCCCAGAGCGAGTGCCAGCTCAACCGTCAGCGGCGCGTCAAGCCGGAGACTGCGAAGGCCGTCGCCGCGGGCAAGCGGGTCGTCCGCCAGCGCTATGGCGTCGATGCCGACACCTGCACCGGCGACCACGCGTGCATCCGGATCTCCGGCTGCCCCTCGCTGACGATCACGTCCAACCCCGATCCGCTGCGCGTGGATCCGGTCGCCACCGTGATCGACAGCTGCGTCGGTTGCGGGGTGTGTGGCGCCAATGCGCATGCCGCGGCATTGTGCCCGTCGTTCTATCGCTCGGACGTGGTGCAGAACCCGTCACGGGTGGACCGCTGGCGGCAGAAGGTGCGCGCGGCCTGGGTGGGCGCGTTGTCGGCGGGCACGGAGGCGCGCGCGCGAAAATTCGAGTCCGCAGAGCAGTGCGCACATGATGCGCATCCCGAAGGAGCGCGAGCATGACGAGCACTCAGATCGATTCCAACGCGGCGACGGCGTCCAGCCCGTGGGCCCAGGGCCTGCGGCCGTTGACGATCGCCGTCCTGGCGATGGGTGGCGAAGGCGGGGGCGTACTCTCCAACTGGATCGCCGACACCGGCCGCGCCGCCGGCTGGATCACCCAGAACACCTCCGTGGCGGGCGTGGCGCAGCGCACCGGCGCGACGATCTACTACATCGAGCTCGTTCCGCCCGCGGTGCAGGCCTCGGGCCGCGCCCGGACCCGGCCCGTGCTCTCCACCATGCCGGCGCCCGGGCAGGTGGACCTCGTCATCGCCTCCGAGCTGATGGAGGCGGGCCGGGCGGTGCACCGTGGGTTCGTGACGCCCGACCGGACGACCCTGATCGCCTCGACCAACCGGGTGTATTCGATTGACGAGAAGTCCCGGCTCGGCGATGGCCGGGTCGACTCCGAGGAACTGCTGCGCGGTGCCCGGGCGGCCGCCAGGAGGCTGGTCACCGCGGACTTCGATCGGCTCGCGGTGGCGGCGGGCAGCGTGATCAGCGCGTCCCTGTTCGGCGCCTTCGCCGGCAGCGGCGCGGCGCCGTTCACCCGGGCGGAGTGCGAGAACGTCATTCGCGCGACCGACAAGGGGGTGGAGAGTTCGCTCCGCGCGTTTGCCGCGGGCTATGCCGCGGCCCGGGCGGCCGTCGCGGCACCCTCTCCGGAGACCTCGCCGGAGGCGACGCCGGCCCAGAAGCAGCAGCGCGGGGAGAAGGTCTTCCTCACCCTGGGCAGCCGGCCACGTACGCCGGAGGAACTGCAGGTCGAGCAGGACGCCCGGCTGTCGGCGATCGCCGCCCTGCGTCCCCAGGATCTGGTCGGGCCGGCGCTGCGCGCCCAGGCCGAGCGGGTTGCCCGCGAGTTCCCCGCCGGTGCCCGGCTCACGCTGCTGCGCGGCCTGGAGCGGACGGGCCTCTATCAGGACGTGGCGTACGCCGATCGCTATCTCGACCGGGTCGCCCGCGTCGTGCCGCTGGAGCCGGACCCCGCGGGGGCGGCGCAGCTGGTCAACGAAGTGGCCCGCTGGAGCGCGCTGTGGATGTGCTATCAGGACACGATCCAGGTGGCGTGGCAGAAGATCCGCCGGGAGCGCATCGAGGGCATCCGCGCCGAGGCCAAGGCGAAGGACGACGAGCCGCTGGAAGTGCGCGAATATCTGCACCCGCAGCTGGACGAGATCACCGACACGCTGCCCGCCGGCCTCGGTCGCCGGCTGCGGAGCAATGCGGTGTTCGCCAAGGTCGTGCATGCCGCGGCCCACAAGGGACTTGTGGTGAACACAACCTCGGTGCCCGGCTATACGGTGCTGACCGTCTTGGCCCGGCTGCGGCCGATCCGGCCGCGCTCGCTCCGGTACATCCATGAGCAGAGCGAGATCGATGACTGGCTCGACCGCGTGGTGCACCACGCGGCCACCGATCCGGGCCTGGCCCGCGAGCTCGCCTGCTGTGCACGGGTGCTCAAAGGCTCTGGCGAGACGTGGGAGCGGGGGGAGCGGAGCTTTGCGGCTCTGCTGGCGGCGGCCGAACGGCTCGCCGGCCGACCGGATGCGGCGGCCCTGCTCGCGCGGCTGCAGGCGGCGGCCCTGCGCGATGAGGACGGCACCGCGCTGGCGGCCGAGCTGGCAGCGATTCCCGCGCTGGTGGCCGTCTAAGCCCCACCGGTGGCAGCGGAGCGGCGCTGCGCGACAACGTCCGATCCCGCGGGTGCGGGGGAAGAGAAGGAACGAGAATGACCGTGCGTGATGAGATCACCGGCGCCCGCCTGCTGATGCACCGGCGCCTGACATGGGCGGAGACCGACGCGACGGGCCATCACCATTTCAGCGCGGCGGTGCGCTGGCTGGAGGAGGGCGAGCACGAGCTGTTCTATCGGCTCGGCCTCGGGCCGATGGTGCCCACCCTGCCCCGGGTGACCATGCAGGTCGATTTCCGTGGGCGGATCTGGTTCGGCGCCGAGCTCACCGTTGAGGTCGGGGTGATCGCGCTGACCCGCAGCACCGCGACCTTCGTCACCGAGGTCCGCGAGGGCGATGAGGTGAAGATCGAGAGCCGGCACACGGTCGTTCACGCCCCCGACCCCACCGGCGGTTCGGTGCCGTGGGACGAGAACGTACGCGCGCTGCTCACCACCCCGGGCCTCGTGCCCGTGCGCGAGCCGGAAGGGGCGGTACGCCCCGGTTAGTCGGGCCTGGCTCTGGGGTAGAGGTCCCCTGGTTCGTGCTTGATCGTCGCGTCCTACCGCGAGCGAAATCCCGATTTGCTGATCTGACGTGAAGACCGGTGAAGTGATGTCTGCGCCAACTGCGTGTAGGCGATCCGTCCCGGCAAGCCGACACTGACGTGATCCTCGTCGGCGGCCCCGGGGTCCTCTTCCAACATGCCCACCGCCGACAACCCAGCTGCCGCCTCCGCCGTTGCAGACGTGGACATCGTCAGCGATATCATGACGGTATGAGAGCTCCCAATCGCAGGCGGAAACTGCCGCGTAAGCCTGCCTCTGGGATCCCGGAAGAAAACTTGGTGCGTTGTGCAAAGGCGGTGTCGTACGTGGGTTCAGCGGAGCACAAGTCAATGCCGTCTTTTGCGGGTCCGCCTAAGTTGCGGTCCGACGCCAGCCGTTGTCCGACCAACCTTAAGGATGCCGCCGAGATCACCGCTTGGCTGGCGTCGGCGATCCGAGCAGGTCTTGTCAGCGAGGACCCTGGGGCTGAGGGGTTTCCTAGGTATGTGTGGGCCTTTAAGGATGACACCTGGTTCGAGGGACGTCTCGTCAACGAGGTCCAAGGAACGTATAAGGGCTACCCCTTGGCCCGCGACGAAGTCAGCAAAGGTTTAGTCGATCGTGAACGCGAACTGCGCGAAGCGGAGGGGCAGTGAATCTAGACCTCAGGTGGGAATGGCAGTCGGCCCCGAAGGTGCGCATCCCCAGGCTCGCGACCACTTGGTGTCGGCTTACTATCGACCTCGACTCGACGCCAGTGACATTGGTGGAGAGGCGAGACGGTACCGGAGGTCTGCGCCACGGTATCGACGTGGCGGCGTACCCATTGGCGGAATTCTTGGCACTCAACTGGTGGCGTCTCAATTCGAGGTCACATCTCCCGTCTGACCTAGGCGTAAATCTCGTGCATGCGGGTGACGGGTTCGCGTGGCCGGACCTGACTCTGCGGAGCGACCGCGGGCTTATTTGGGCTACGTTGGCGCAGCGCAACCAAGAACCCGAGCATGTCCGGTTCCTAACTCAGGCAGAGGCCGTGCTCGACGCTGACGCTACGGTGATGGCCATTGCCGACCTGATTGACAGCACGGTGCGTCAACTCGAAGACAACGGAGTGACAGGGACGCTGCTGCAAGATGAATGGGCTGCGATTCAGCAGGCTGACAAGGCAGAGAGCGACTATTGCCTGGTGGCTGCGGCGTGGGGGGAAGATCCCTATGACACGAGCCCTGACTTCGAGAAGCTCCTTCTGTATGCCGGAGCGAGGATTGGCGATGCCGGGCTGCTCGCTGACCTCGCGAGAGCCGTTCCCCCGGAGAGCCTCCTTGATTCCACGAGTTGGCTCTTGGAGGCGTCAGAAGCGCTCGATCGCCAAGAGGGCTATCTCCCGCCGACGGTCCCTCTCGTGTGGCCCCCAAAGGCGGGCATCGCGCCGTGGAAGATCGGATACAGCTTGGCGCGTCAGGTTAGAGACATGCTTGAGTTACATCCGGCTGACGTAGTGCCGATCGGCGACATGGTCAGGGTTCGTCAGACGAAGTCCGCTGCTCCGGTCAACATTGATGGGCTCGTCAGGTCGGTAGGCTCGTCAGACTTGGCCGTCGTGGTCGGGGCGCACACCGGCGTGCGGTCCCAGCGGTTCGCCGCTGCTCGTGCCTTGGGTCGACGCAGCATTTCCCCAATCGGAGGACCATCACTGCTCACGCGCGCTACCAAGTATGGCGAGCAAGCTGAGCGCGCTTTTGCCGCCGAGCTTCTCGCCCCGGCAGAGGGAATCGAAGAAGTTATTAGCGGCGATTTCTCGGATAGTTCGATTGAGAAGGCCGCTGAATACTACAGCGTTACGTCGATACTTATCCAACATCAGATCGACAACCAGATCGCGGCTTGAGTTCGTCATTTTCGGGAGCTGGCGTACAAACGCGGCGAGTCTCCATCTCCGGCTCCGGGTCAGCCCACCCCGAGGAAGCGCTCGGCGTTGCCGGAGCGGATGAGGTCCCGGGTGGTGTCGTCGAGCCAGTCGGCATCGGTCAGCACCTGGCCGACGGGTGTCTCGCCGAGGGGATAGGGATAGTCGGACCCGACGAGGACCCGATCGGCCCCGACTGTATCGACCAGCAGCCGCAGGGCGCGCTGATCGAAGACTACCGAGTCCACATAGAACCGGCCCAGATAGCTCGACGGCGGCCTGTCACAGTCCCGGCTCACCAGCGGCGAGCGATGCCAGGCGTTCTCGACGCGGCCGAGCCAGAACGCGAACGAGCCACCGCCGTGGGCGAACGCGATGCGCAGGCTGGAGGGCAGCCGGTCGAACGCCCCGGACAGCACGAGCGACAGCAGCGACAGGTGGGTCTCGGCGGGCATCCCGGCGAGCCAGCGGCCCATCCACCGCGCCAGCCGCGGGGAGCTCGGCATGTCCCAGGGGTGCACGAACACCGGAGCCCCGAGGTCCGCACAGTGCTGCAGAAACCTCAGTACGCCCTCGTCGTCGAGATCCCGGTCCCCGACGTGGTTGCCGATCTCGACGCCCACATGCCCGTTGGCCAGCGAGCGCTCGAGCTCCGCACACGCCAGGTCCGTGTCCTGCAACGGCACCTGGCAGAACGTGAGGAACTCATCGCCGGCATCAGCGAACATCTCCCGCGCGATGTCGTTGAAGACCCGCGCCACCTTGGCCGCCTCCCGCCCCGACCGGGCGTACTCGAAGAACACCGGCGTCGGCGACACGACCTGCCGGGTGACCCCTGATGCGGCCATGTCCGCCCGCCGCACCTCAGGCGCCCAGCACTGCGCCCCGATCCGGCGGAACTCCGCCGAGCCGACCATGATCATGGCCTCCCGCTCGCTCACGGGCTTCAGCCATGGCCAGTCCGGAGCCGGGCAGACCGCGTCGTTCAGGTCCGGCCAGGCCGACGGCACATAGTGGGTATGGGCGTCGATCATCCCCATCCCGAGTCCGCCTTGGGCTTGCGGCCGGGATGCGCCGCGCCGCACTGCGGACAGCTGCGCAGCTCGGCGTTGTCATAGAACTCCATCATCACCGGCGGCAGATCCTTGACGATGTCGGTGACGTGGATGGTGCGCTCGTGGACGGGGGAGTTGCACTCGAAGCAATACCAGCGGAAGGTCTCATCGACACCCTCCTCGCGGATGCGCTCGAGGACGATGCCGATCGAGTCGGGATCGGGGCGCTGCGGCGAGTGCGGCATCCCTGCCGGCAGCAGCCACATGTCGCCCTCGCGGAGGTCGACGCGCTGGACGCCGTCGTCGGTCTGCACCATCACATGCGCATGGCCCCGGTATTGATAGAACCACTCCTCATAGGGCTCGATGTGGAAGTCGGTGCGCTCGTTCGGACCGCCGATCACCTGGACGATGAAGTGCTCGCCCTCGCGCCACATCACCTTGTTGTTCACCGGCGGCTTCAGGTCCTCGCGATGATCGTCGATCCAGCGCTCGAAATTGAACACGGGGGGCAGGGCGGTCATGACTCCTCCT
>JAUNRO010000063.1 GCA_030544185.1 Propionibacteriaceae bacterium
CGCACGATCACCAGGCCGAGCCCGATCACCAGCACGATCGTGACCACCACGGCGGCGACCCACCAGTTCTGGGAGCGGGTCCGCGGGCCCATTGCGGCGAACAGCCCGGCCCCGGCGAGGAGTCCGGCGACTCCGGTGACCGGCAGCGCGAGGGGGATCCGGTCGGCGTGGGCGGCGACGGCGGCGGTGACTGCGGCGCTGGCGACCGGCACAGCGGCCAGGTGATAGAGGAAGTTCTGTTGCTGGATCAGAAACGGCGCGGTGAGGACGCCCAGCACGACGAACGCGATGAGGGCGGCCCGACGCCCGGTCGAGCCCTGGGTGAGCAGCCAACCGATCGCGACGACCGCGACGATCGTGATCGGTGAGACCACCAGCGCGTTCACCAGGCCCTCGGCGAGTTCCGCCAGGGTCCCGGACCCGAAGTCGGGGTTCAGCGTCGGCATCTCCCGCAGCCACTGCCATTCCCGTGCCTCGGCAAGGACCGTCGCCGCGAAGAGCGCCGGGGCGGCCAGGACGGTGGCGAACGTGGTCCGGGCGCCGCGGTCCTTGTCCAGCGCGGTGATCACGATCAGCGCGGCCAGCGCGGTGGCGCCGGTGGTGAATTTCAACCCCACCACGATCGCGAGCAGGATGCCCGCTGCCGGGGTGGCCCACACGGGCGCACCGGGATTGTCGGCGGCGTCGCCCCGGGGCCGCCACAGAGCCAGCCCCACGGCCGCGACGGCCAATGCTGCGGCAAACCACTCGGGTTCGGCGAAGTCCCAGCCCGGCGCCCACGCCAGTGCCGCGCCCACCGCGATCGATGTCCACGCGGCCACCCGCGGCGTACACCTGCGGCGCAGCCCTCGCCACAGCACCACCGCCGCCCCGACAGCGATCACCACACACCATCCCCGCACCACGGCCTCGCGCACGAAGAACTCGCCCGGGGTCACCGCATCGAGCACCGCCATCACGGCCCGGCTCGTGAGCGGCCGGTGTGCCCAGACCTCGGTCCAGCCCCGCCCGGCGGCGCCCGCCGTGTCGAGCGCGCCGAGCACATAGCGCACGTCCTGATTCACCCCGGGGCGCAGAACCTGACCGATCGTGACGAGCACCAGCGCCACCATGAGCCCAACATGGTGGAGTCGTCGAGTCAGCGGTGCCGGTTGCACGCGGTTCAGCCTACGATGAGGCCGATGATCAAGTACTTGGGCTCCAAGCGCACGTTGGTGCCGGTGCTCGGGGAGCTGTTCACGCGCAGCGGCGCCGCCACCGCGCTGGACCTGTTCACCGGCACCACGCGTGTCGCGCAGGAGTTCGCCCGCCGGGGCGGATTCGTGCATGCGAACGACACGGCGGCGTACTCTCATCTCCTCGCCCAGTGCTATATCGAGACCGATGCCGAGACCATCGACCGCGCCGAGGTCGCCGATGCGATCGCCCGGCTGGAGGCCCTGCCGGACCGGCGCGGCTATGTCACCGAGGTCTTCTGTGAGCAGGCCCGCTTTTTTCAGCCCCACAACGGTGTCCGGATCGATGCGATCCGTGCGGGAATCGATGAGTGGTACGCCGGGTCGCCGCTGCGCCCGATCCTGCTGACCAGTCTCCTGGAGGCGGCGGACCGGGTCGATTCCACGGTCGGGCTGCAGATGGCCTATCTCAAGCAGTGGGCGCCGCGGTCGTTCCAGCCGTTGCGGTTGCGCATCCCCGAGCTGGTCCCCGGGACCGGTCGCGCCCATCAGGCCGATGCCGCCGAGCTCGTTCGCGAGCTGCCCGAGGTCGATCTGGCCTATCTGGATCCGCCCTACAACCAGCACCGCTATCTGAGCAACTATCACGTGTGGGAGACGCTGGTCCGCGGCGACGAACCGGAGCACTACGGCAAGGCCTGCAAGCGGATCGATGCGCGGGACCCGGAGCTCAAGAGCCCCTGGAACAGCAAGCGGACGATGCCGGCCGAGTTCGCCGCCGTGCTCGCCGCGGTGCGCGCCCCGGTGGTGGTGGTGTCGTTCTCCAACGAGGGGTTCGTCCCGCTGCCCGAGCTGGTCGAGATGTGCTCGGTCCGCGGTGCGGTGGAGGTGCTCGACTTTGCGTTCCATCGCTATGTCGGCGCGCGGCTGGGGATCTTCAACCCGCAGGGGGTCAAGGTGGGCCGGGTCTCGCACACCCGCAACGTCGAGCATGTGGTGGTCTGCGGCGATCCCGAGTTGGTCGTCGAGATGACGCTCGGGCTGGCCGCGTGACCCTCGATCCCGATCCCGTCGCCGGCGCCCGCCAGCTGCTCGGGGCGACCCTGGCGCGCGGCACGACGGCGGTGCGGATCACCGAGGTCGAGGCGTACGCCGGGGCCGGCGACCCCGCGTCACATGCCTTCCGCGGGCCGACCCGGCGCAACGCGGTGATGTTCGGCCCGGCGGGGCGGCTCTACGTCTATGCGATGCACGGCCACTTCTGCGCCAACGTCATCTGTACGCCTCAGGGGGTCGGTGGCGGGGTGCTGATCCGGGCGGGCGAGGTCGTCGAGGGAATCGAGCATGCCCGAGAGCGCCGCCCGGGCGTCGCCGATCCGAAGCTTGCCCGCGGGCCCGGCAACCTGACCCGTGCGCTCGGGATCAGCCTGGCCGACAACGGCGCGGAGCTGCTCACCGGCGACTCCGCCGTGCAGGTGAGGCTCGCCACGATCGGCCCCGGGCACGTGTCGGCGGGGCCGCGCGTCGGGGTGTCCCGCGCCGCCGACGTCGCCTGGCGGTTCTGGGTGACCGGCGATCCGAGCGTCTCGGCGTACCGCCCAGCACGCACGATCGTGCGGCCTGGCCCAGGCAGCGAGTAACCTCCCCGGGCGAGGAGGTCGTCATGCAGCAACCGGGGTGGTATCCCGATCCCAGCGGCCAGCCCGGCCGATTCCGCTTCTGGGACGGCCGCGCCTGGACGACGGTGACGACCGGCGACCCGCGCCAGCCCTGGCCTGTCCCGGCTCCCGAGCCGCGCGTTGCGAAGACGCCAGTGATCATCGCGGTGGCCGCGGCGCTGGTGCTGCTGCTCGGGGCCGGTGGGTTCTGGGCGGCGACCCGGGGGAGTACGCCGGACCCGGCGCCGACGACGCCCGGGCCCGGTGGGTTCACCACTTCGACCCAGCCGTCGGGCCCGACCAGCCCGACCATGGGCGCCGCTGCCTCGCTCGACTGCTCGGGCGGGAACAACATCTATACCAGGACGGCGCTGGCGAGCTATACCTCGACGGGGGTCACCTATCAGGGCGTGCCGGACTGGCGGTTCTCCTTCTCACCGACCTATTGGACGTGGCTGGACGACCATTCCTCGATGGGTGACATCCGGCTCGATGCCGCCGACAACGAGGCCGGCATCACCCTCGGTGGGATCCGGTTCGACAACGGGTTCGCCGATCAGAGCACTGCCGGGGAGCTGACGCTGGAGTGCCTGGAGGGCTCGCTTTCGCTGGAGGAACCCACGACCGCGGGCCCGGCGACCACCAGGGAGACCGAGCTCGATGGGATGCGCACCTTCCACACCCGCTCCGAGTTCACCGCCGCCAGCACGAGCGTCCCCCTGGTCGTCGATGTCTATGTGATCGACGCCGGCCAGGGCAACAAATGGGCCCAGCTCATCACGTTCCATCGCGCCGGCAGCTCGGCGCAGGCGCAGATCGAACAGGCCGTCAGCACCCTTCGCCACGTCTGAGCGGGCGTCCAGCGAGCGCCGCGGCGCACTCAATCCGTTGCCTTGAGCACCGCGATCGCCCACGGCTGGACCACATAGTCGCCCGGGATCTCCTCGGCCTTGTCCGCCGGCCAGGTGTTGTCGTTGCCCTCGGCCCACGCCGCGGTGTCGATCGTGCGCACCCAGGTATGGTCCGCGATCGTGGCGAACCTCTGCTCCTGCGGGGTCTGGTTGATCAGCACCAGCAGATCCGGGTCGCCGACGCCGGAGGAATCGATGTGCAGCCGGATTAAGCGGTCGCCCTCGCGCACAGGTTCGGTGCCGTCGGGGCGGTGGAAGAAATAGGACACATCGTCGTCGTCGAGGACCTGGTTGCCGTAGGCGCGCTGCCGCAGGGAGGGCCGGTCGGCGCGCAGGTGCAGCAACGTCCGGGTGAAGCGCAGGATCGGGTTGTGCGTGCCGGGGGCGGTGCCGAAGACGTCATAGTACGCCGGGCCGTCCGGGTCGTCCGGGTCGACGGACAGGAGCGTGGGCCGGGGGGAGACGGCTTGGGCCCAGTTGTTCCACAGCCCGATGGTGTTGAGCTGCCAGGGGTTGTTGTTGCCGTTTTGGGTGCGTCCGTATTCGTCACCCGAGGTGAGCATCGGCACCCCGCGGGACAGGATCAGCACCACCAGGAAATTGCGCAGCCGCGTGCGCCGCAGCGCGTGGTTGCCGCCGGAGTCCCAGGCGAGATTGTCGTCGCTGCCGCCGTCGGACGGACCGAACGGCCACGGCTGCTGATTGTCGGGCGTGATGAACGACACAAGGTCCAGCAGGCAGAAGCCGTCGTGGGCGGTCACGAAATTGATGGAGCGCTGCGGCCCGCCCTGGTCGTTGAAGTTCTCATAGTCCCCATTGACCATCGCCATGAACTCACCGGCATTGCCGTCGCCCTTGAGAAATCCGCGGACGGCATCGCGATAGCGCCCATTCCACTCGCCCCAGCCTGCGGGGAAGTTGCCGACTTCATAGCCCCACAGGTCCCATGCCTCGGCGATGATCTCCAGGTGTTTTTCCTCGGCGAGATCCGCGATCGCCGCCAGCAGCGGGTGGGTGCTGAAGAACTTCTTCTGCTCCGCCCAGTTCTCCTTGTCGAAGGCATTGGGAGTACGCCCCAGCACGGGCGCCAGGTCGAACCGGAACCCGTCCACACCGAACTCGTCGGCCCAATGCGTCAGCGAGTCCAGGACCAGATTCTGCGTCGCCGGTGAGGAGTGGTTGAGCTGGTTTGAGCACCCGGTGGCGCCGTCGACGAGCCGGTGGTCGTTCGTCTGCACGTAGTAGTCGTTGACCGCGAACCCGCCCAACGACGTGAACCCCGTCGCGTCGCGGTCGTGGTCCCAGTGGCCGCCCTCGGCGGTGTGGTTGTAGACCACATCGAGATAGACCTCGATCCCCACCTCGTGGAAGGCGCGCACCATCTGCTTGAACTCCCGGGTGGGGCCGCCGCGCGAGCGATCCGAGGAGTACGCCCGGTTGGGCGCGAAGTAGGACAGGGTCTGATAACCCCAGTGGTTGATCGCGCCCTGATCGGCGGTGCGCGGGGAACTGTTCGTCTCGTGCACCGGCAGCAACTCGATCGTCGTGATTCCCAGCGCCTTCAGATAGGGCGCGAGGAGCGCCGCCCCGGCGTACGTCCCCTGGAGATCCTCGGGGATGTCGACCACCTTCTCGAACCCCGGTTCCCGTCGGAAGATCGAGCCGAGCTCGGTCGCACTCGGATGCCGGGTCAGGTTCCCGATGTGGGACTCATAGATGATCGCGTCCTCCGCGGGCAGGCGCGGGCGCTCGCCGGGGGCGGTGGAGTCGGTGACGACAATCGCCTTCGGGGCCCACAGGCCGGTGTCGATCTCGCGGCGGGGCACGCCGCGATGGATCTCCCCGCCGGTGCCGAACACCCCGGGATCGCCGCCGGTGAGCGTGATCTCGGGGGCCATCAAGTTGTGGGTGAGCTCGAGGGCATAGGGATCGAACAGCACCTTGTTGGGGTTGAACCGGTTGCCGTCGCCATCGACATCGGCGATGAAACCGTCGTTCGACCCATGCCGTGTCCAGCGCGGATCGAACGGCCAGTTCGGTCCCCAACAACGGAAGGCATAGAGGGTGCCGGGACCGGCGTTGGCGAGCTTGGCCCGCCAGATGCCGTCGGCGCCCTTGGCCATCGGGAAATCCACCGCGGCCACGTGGCCGGCTGCTGCGGCATAGATCTCGAGCAGCACGTGGGTGGCGGCCGGGGCGTACACCGCGAAGGTCGTCGCCTGCTCGAACGGCCGGAAGACCGGTCCCAGGGACCAGTCGGCGTCGGCCCAGGTGTCGGGTTGCGCCGCGGTCGCACGGACCGCGACGGTGGAAAAGCAGCTGACACTCTGGGGACTCACGCACTCATCGTGCCAAAGACCGTTGCCCCATGTGTGCAGACTCCCTCCGGTTTGCCTGCCGGACTGTGCCCCAACCGGAGCCTAGAGTGGGGTTCGTGAGTGTTCCGATGCCTTCATCGTCCCTTCTTCGACCCAGCCCGCTCGATCTCGGCGGCGTGCTCAGTGGAGCGTTCGAGGTCTTCAAAAAACGCCTCGGGCAGTTCGCGCTGCTGGCGCTGCTGCAGGGTGTCGCGACCGGCCTGCTGGTGATGGGTGCCGTGGCGGTGCTGATCGTCGGCATCTTCCAGGCGGTGCAACGCGCGTCCTTCTCCGCGCTCATCGTCTGGGGCATCGTCGCCATGATCCTCGCGTCCTTCGGCGCCCTGCTGATCCAGATCAAGACGAACGCGATGCTGGTCCTCGGTGCCCACGACACCGCCGAGGGCACCGGCCAACCGTCGAGCCTGGGAGATCTGTTCCGGCGCACCAAGGGCGTCGCGGGGCGCATGGTGCTGCTCGTCCTCGCCTTCGTGGGGTTGATGGTGGTCGTCTATGGTGCGATCGCCGGGATCGGTGCCGTGCTGTTCATGAACGCGGTGAACAGCGGCAACGACTCGGGTGGCGTCATTGCCGCCCTCGTGGGCTTCTGGATCATCGTCATGCTCCTGATGCTGGTCATCGGCATCGTCGCGATCTATCTCCAGGTCCGGCTGCTCTATCTCCTGCCGGCTCTCGCCGTGGAGAACCTGGCGGCTGTCGATGCGCTCAAACGCTCCTGGACCCTGACCAAGGGCAATGTGCTGCGGACGCTCGGCTTTTATCTCGTGGGGTCGATCATCGTCGGCATGGCCAGTGGTCTGGTGCAGATGGTCGCCCAGTTCGCGACGACACCGTTCACGGCCACTCAGGCCTCGCAGAACGATCCGACGGCGGCGATGATGGCGGTCCTCCCCGTGCTGGCCATCACGCTGGCGCTGCAGATCGCGGTGCAGCTGCTGGGGGTGCCGTTCCTGCAGTCCTATGTCACCGTCATGTATGTCGATCAGGTCCGCCGCGATCAGCTCCCTGCCGGCTATGCGCCGCAGCAGTGGCAGCAGGGTCCCGGTCCCTATCAGCAGCAGGCGCCCCAACAGCAGTGGGGCCAGCAGCCCGGTCAGTGGGGCCAGGGACCTCAGCAGCCGCCCCGTGGCTGACCCGGGCGGCCCGGGCGAGCTTCAGAGCTCGCTCAGCGTGAGGATGCCCTCGCGGGCCATCGGCTCGAGCTGACCAGTGCGGGCGAAGTCGCCCCAGACCTGGCGCATGCAGGTGCCGGCCTCGTCGATGTGCTGGTGGGACAGCCCCTTGAGCAGCGGCGAATCAGCCCAGACGTCGGGATTCCAGAACATCAGCGCGCCGTCGATCAGGTGCGCGCCCTGATAGGGGTTGCCGGGGGCGCCGAAGTCCAGGACATAGCGATAGCCCCGCCCGCCCGCGGCGCGGTGGCGGTCGGCGAACGCCTGTCCCGGCCCGGAATAGATCGAGCGGGTCACCACCTGATCGGCGGCGCGCTGGGCGAGGGGGCCCAGACCCGGCGTCCGCGTGATCCGGTCCAGCGCCGACACCGTGAACAGCGCGGATTCCCGCGAGGTCCAGCCGATCAGCAGGTCGATCCGGCGCGCGACCTCGCGCCAGGCCTCGTCGCGGTCCATCTCGTGCGGCAGCGGCGGCTCGCCGTATTGCACGCCATAGGCCATCGCCGCCTTCAGCCCGAACCGTTGCACGCCCGCGAGGATCTGGCGCTGGCGTTCGAGCAGCGTGGCCGGGTCGGCGTCGGTGTCGAGGCCCTCGGTCAGCCGGGCCATGACGGCGGTCATCCGGTTGCGCCGCGGGAGCACACCCAGGGGCGGGCTCGCGAGCACCGCGCGCCGGAACAGCCCCCGGGTGTGGTCGGCGATCATCAGATGGGCGACGGCGTCGGCGCCCGCGGACTGGCCCGTGGCGGTGATGTTGGCCGGGTCACCACCGAACGCCGCGATGTTGGTCCGCACCCAACGCAGGGCGTGGATCTGGTCGACCAGGCCGAGGTTGGCGGGGCTGTTCGGGGTGCGGAGATAGCCGAAGAGACCGAGGCGATAGGTGACGCTCACGACGATCACGTGCTGTTCGGCGACGACCCGCGACGGGTCGAACACCGGCGCATCGCCCGCACCCCACACATAGGCACCGCCGTGGATCCACACGATCACCGGCAGCTCGTCGGTCGGCTGGGCGTCGGCCGGGAGAGTCACGGAGAGGCGCAGGCAGTCCTCGTCCTGTTCGAGGTCGCCCATCGGGTTGTTGAGCAAGCCCTCCAACAGGGGTGACTCCGACTGGGGGCACGCCGGTCCCGGACGGGTGGCATCGATCGGTGTCGCCGACGCCGGCTCCGGCGTGGGATAGGCGAACCGCTTCGCCCGCGCATACCTGATCCCGGTGGCTCGCAGGACACGTCCGTCTCGGCGCCCGGTGATCCTTCCTGCCGGAGCGTCCCAGGTCGGGGCGTCATGCATGGTGCTCACAGGGGCACCGTACCGCCCGGGGTTCCAAAGTGGCAGGGGCTGGCCACAACTGACACGTCAGCGTGTCGTGCGAGCAGGTGACGGGAATCATTCAGCTCGGCACGCGACGCCGGTCGCGTGGATCGGGCAGTAGCCGTGCGGGTTCTTCACCAGGTATTGCTGGTGGTAGTCCTCGGCGTAGAAGAACTCCCCGCCGGGCGCGATCTCGGTTGTCAGCTCGCCATAGCCGGCCCGGTTGTAGGCCTGCTGGGCGATCGCGGCCAGGTCGCGGGCGATGGCGAGCTGCTCGGGTGACCCATAGAGCGCGGAGCGATATTGCGTGCCGACGTCGTTGCCCTGCCGGAAGCCCTGCGTCGGGTCGTGGGCTTCGAAGAACTGGCGGACCAGATCGGCGTACGCCACCACCGCCGGATCGAAGCACACGCGCACGGTCTCCGCATGGCCGGTCAGCCCGGAGCAGACCTCCTCATAGGTCGGGTTCGGGGTGAACCCACCCTGATAGCCGACGGCGGTGTTGCGCACGCCCTCGGTGTTCCAGAACATCTTCTCCTCGCCCCAGAAGCAACCGAGCGCGAAATAGGCGACCTCGGTGCCGTCGGGGGTGGAATCGATGGGGATGCCGAAGATGTCGTGGCGCAGGCTCCGCGAATGGACCGGGACATCCCGGCCCGGCAGGGCCTGCTCGGCGGTGACCAGCACGGGCTTGCGTCCGAAGAACATGTCGCCAGTATGCAACGCGGCTCCGACAGGCCCACCCTCAGAACGCGATGTCCTCGATCAGCGTGTGCAGCTCGACCTCCGACGGGGCCTGCATGCCCTCGGCCTGGTCATCGCTGTGGGAGGCCTTGAACGAGTCCGACTTCAGCCAGGCCTGGAAGTCGGCGGGGGTGTCGAACTCCATCGTCGAGATATAGGGCAGTCCGGGCCGGGCCGGCTTCTGCAGCGTCACGCGGTGGAGACCGGGCACGCCCTCGAGGGTGCTGCGCATGCTGTCGATGAACACCTTCTCGAACGCCTCGGCGCGGTCGGCTTCGACCTCGATGCGATTGGACACGATGAAGATCTCGGACATGTTCATTCCTTTCCGTTGAGGTCCCAGTTAATCGGTTCGGCCCCCTGCGCCTGCAACAGCTCATTGACCCGGGAGAAGGGCCGGGAGCCGAAGAAGCCGTTGCCGGCCGACAGGGGCGAGGGATGGGCGGACTTCACGTGCGGGACCTCACCGAGCCATTGCGTCACCGATTGCGCGTCGCGGCCCCACAGGATCGCGACCAGCGGGCCCCCGCGCTCGGCGAGCGCCTCGATCGCGCGCTGGGTGACGATCTCCCAGCCCTTCCCGCGGTGCGAGGCCGATGCCCCGGGCCGCACGGTGAGGACCCGGTTGAGCAGCAGGACGCCCTGGTCGAACCACGGGGTCAGGTCCCCGGAGGCCGCCGGTGGGATCCCAAGGTCGGTGTGGAGCTCGCGATAGATGTTGATCAGCGACTTCGGCAGCGGCCGCACGTCCGGGGCGACCGAGAACGACAGCCCGACCGGGTGACCTCGCGTGGGATAGGGATCCTGCCCGACGATCAGCACCCGCACCCTCGCCAGCGGCAGCGTGAACGCCCGCAGCACGTCGGCCCCGGCGGGCAGATAACCGCGCCCGGCCGTGTTCTCGGCACGCAGGAAGTCACCCATGCGCGCGATATCGCCGGCGACCGGAGCGAGCGCGTCCGCCCAGTCCGCAGTGATGATCTCGGACAGGGGACGGGCGCTCATCGAAGATCCTCGGGGTCGGCCAGCTGGGTGCTCGGCGGGTCGGTCGGGACGGGCTCCGCCGGTGCTGCCGACGGTACGCCACCGGACATGCGCAGCGAGACGAGTGCGCCGAGGGCGAAGAGCGCCGCGCCGACCGCGAACCCGGCGGTCATCGACACCGTGTCGGCGAGCGCGCCCGCAACGAGCGGGCCGACGATCGCACCCAGGTCGGAGGCCATCGAGAAGACCGCCACGGGCGTACCGCTGCGAGCCCCAGCCGCATCGCCCACTGACGCAGCCGGGGCGGTGCCGAGCGCGGCCGCCGCGATGCCGCCCAGACACAGGACACCCACGAGCAGCCAGAAGTTCGGCACCAGGGGCACCGCAATCATGACCAGCGCCCCACCGACGCCGCCGGCGATCATCGCGGGCTTGCGCCCGACGGTGTCGACGAACTTGCCGACCGGCCCCAGCGCAACGGTCTGCACGACGGCGGCGATGGCAAACGCATAGCCGGTCTCCGCCGGGCCCCGGTGCAGGCTCTCCACGACCAGGATCGGGATCAGTGAGTTGCGCACGCCGAAGTTGTTCCAGCCCTGGGCGAGGTTGGACGTCACGGCGGCCTGATAGCGGGGGTCGGCGGCGACGGTCCGCATCGGGCGGACCTCGGCGTGGGTCCGGCCCTCGGCCGCCGGATCCGGGCGGGACAGCAGAAACATGCCGACGGTCCCGGCCACGGCCAGAGTGCCCGCATAGAAGAAGAACGGCGCGGTGAGCGCGATATGGGTCAGCAGACCGCCGATGGCGGGGCCGGTCATGCCGCCGATCAGGAACCCGCTCTGGAAAAACCCCGCGGCGCGGCCGCGCATCGCCGGGGGAGCGGCCTTCAGCAGCAGGGTCATCGCCGACACCGTGAACATGGCCGAGCCGATGCCGCCGAGCCCGCGGGACAGCAGCAGCATGAGATAGCTCGTCGACAGGCCCGCGACCACGCTCGAGATCGCGACGATGAAGATGCCGACGGCGAGGGTGGTGCGCTCACCCAGCCAGTCGGCGATGCGTCCGCAGAACGGGCTCGTCAACAGCCGCAGGAACGCGAACGCCGACACCACCATCGCGACCTGGAAGTTCGTCACCTCGAACGACTTCGCGAACACCGGCAGCACCGGCACCACCACACCGAAGCCGACTGCGACGCAGAACGCGATGACGCCCAGCACGATCACATCGCGCGGCACGGTGGTGCGCCGGCGGACCCAATTCTTCACCGACCCGAGAACCACGCCCGCACCCTAACTCAGTCGCCCGGCGCCCGGTCAGCGCTGATCATCGGTGGCGAACGCCGCATCGCGGTGGACACGGGCATACCAGCCGACGAGTGCGGCCGGGACGATCAGCGCCCCCGCGACCACGGCCAGACCGCCGAACCCGAGCCAGGCCAGCAGCGGGCCGCCGAGCAGGGCCGCGGCCGCGCCGCCATAGTTCATCAGCGCGTCCGTGGCGCCCTGCAGCGGCACCCGCACCTCGCCGGAGTCGACGCGGGCCAGCAGGGCGGACCCCGAGATCGTGGTGAACGACCACCCCACGCCGAGGAGGACGAGGGCGGCGGTGACGTTGCCGAAGGCCGTCGGGGCTCCCCCGATCAGCACGGCGGTGACCCCCAGCAGGATCAGGCCGGCCAGAGCCGTCCTCATCGCGCCGTAGCGGTCGGCGAGGAGGCCGACGAGGGGGCTGAGGGCATACATCCCGAGGATGTGCAGGCTGATCACCAGGCCGATCGCGCGCAGGCCGTGGTCGTGCTGGCCGAGATGCACCGGGGTCATCGACATGATCCCGACCATCACGGCATGGCCCACCACGATGAGGAGCACGGCGAAGCGGGCCACCGGGTGGCCACTCGCCCAGCGCAGGGCCGCGAGGGCGCCCACCGTCTTGGTGGGACGACC
>JAUNRO010000064.1 GCA_030544185.1 Propionibacteriaceae bacterium
GTCCTCGGCGGACAGCGGGTTGGTGGCATCGCCATAGGTGACCTCGACGCGCTTGGTGAGGACGGTGCCGTCGGCCCGGGTGATGCGCACGGTGGCGTACTGGGCCTCACCGGCGCTGCCACCGGTGGTCTCGCGGACCTTGTTCAGCAGCGGCCGGATCGCGGGATCGTTCACGCGCTCGTCGGTGAAGTGGTCGAGCGAGACCCGGCCGTCACGGAGGGCCGACACGACCGTGTAGGGCATGCTGAACTTGCCCTCCAGGGCCGTGGTCGGCAGGTGAGTGATCAGTGGCGAGCCATAGCCCGCTCGCGTCTCCACCTCAATGTCGGCGATCTGGTCGAGCGGCCCGGCCTCGTCGCGCAGCTCGAGGACGCCGTCGAGCGGCTTGTGCGTGGCGAAGCAGGAGGGGTAGCGCTTGAGGGCCAGATCGGTCCACCAGGCACCCGCCCAGTGCTCCCAGCGCTCGGCCATCGTGTCGAGCCGCTCCGGGTCGGCCTCGCCATACATTGCGAAGAAGCCACGCCGGTCCTCGAGCTGGGTCTCCCGCCCGGTGAAGCCGGCGCGGGCGAGCCCGACCGCCATCAGCGCGTCCTTGGCAGCCAGGCCGCAGTGCAGCGGTTTGGTCATCGTGCCGAAGTTGGAAAGGCTGCCCGCCGCGACCGAGGCACTGATCGCCAGGGCATGGCGGGTGGTCTGCTCGTCCAGCCGGAGCATCCGAGCCAACGCCAGAACGTTGGCGATCCGCCCCACGGTCGACGTGGAGTGCCAACCGCGCCCGTAGTGCTCACTGACCCCGAGCACCTCGAACACCGCCCGCGTCGCCGTCGCTCCGATGTGAAAGGCCGACACGAGGTCCGGCCCGGAGACCGGCTCAGCCGCGGCCGCCGACAACAGCGCGGGGAGGATGACCGCGGCCGGGTGCATCGGCATGGACGGCACTGCGTCGTCCCAGTCGAGGGCGTGGGCAGCGGTGCCGTTGACCAGTGCTGCATGGGCGACGCCGAACGTGTCCGCACTCCCCCACACCGGGGCGGGGCCGGGCCCCGCCTCGGTGCGGACCCACGCGAGCAGCGTCTGCACCGCCGGTTCGGTCATCCCGCCCAGGCTGACCGCCAAGGTGTCGATCAGCGATGCCCGGGTGGACTCGATGGCGGCGGCCGGAGTCCCGGTGTCCGGCGCGCAGGCGTACTCGGCGAGCAGCGCGGTGATGGCAGGAGGCGTCACAGGGCGGCTCACTCAGTAGGACCGGGGCAGGCCGAGGTCACGCTGGGCGATGCCGGCGAGCACCAGGTTGGCGCTGATGGGGGCGATCAGGGAGCCGCGCGAACCCTGGAACTTCTGGGCGATGCCGTATTCCTCGGTCAGCCCGTAGCCGCCGAACGTGTCCATGGCCGCGTTCGCGGCGTGCCACTGGGCCTTGGCCGCCAGGTATTTGGCGGTGTTGGCATAGAAGCCCTCCCGGCTGCCCTCGGCGTACAGCTTGGCGGCCTGCCAGCGCATCATCGACGCCGCGCGGAGTTCGGTGAACGACTCGGCCAGCGGAAACTGAATGCCCTGGTTCATGCCGATGGGCCTGCCGAAGACCTCGCGTTCCTTGGCGTACTGCACTGCACGGTCGATGAAGTAGAGACCGGAGCCGATGTATTCCGAGGCGGCGACGATGCGCTCGGAGTTCATGCCCGAGAGGATGACCTTGAAGCCCTTGCCCTCCTCGCCGAGGCGGTTCTCGACCGGGACGACCAGATTCGTGAAGGTGAGCTCGTTCGTCTCGTGGTTGGACATCACGGGGATCGGGCGGAACTCGATCTGGCCGTTCTTGCGGGCCTCGCGGGTGTCGACCAGGAGCACGGTGATGCCGTCGGTCTTCTTCTCGACATCCTCATACTTTTCGGTGCGCACCAGCAGGAGCATCAGGTCGGTGTGCTGGAACCGCGAGGTGAAGATCTTGCCGCCGTTGACGATGTAGTCATCGCCCTCGCGCCGCGCGAACGTGCGGATGCGGGTGGTGTCGGTGCCGGCGTCGGCCTCGGTGATGCCGAACGACTGGAGCCGCAGGCCGTCGGCGATCTGGGGCAGCCACTTCTGCTTCTGCTCGTCGCTGCCATGGCGGACGAGGGCGCCCATCTGATACATCTGCGCGTGCACGGACTGGCCCGAGCAGCCCCAGCGATTGAGGGTCTCCATGACCAGGGCGCCGTCAACGAGGTCAGCTCCGCCCCCGCCGTATTCCTCGGGGATCAGCATCGTCAGCCAGCCGCCGTCATAGAGCGTCTGGACGAACTCGTCGGGGTAACGCTTCTCCCGGTTGACTTCGATCCAGTACTGCATGTCGAACTTCTGGATGACGTCAGAGATGACGTCGCGCAGGTCTTCCTGGTCCGGGGTGAGCGTCTTCTCAGCAAGCCAGTCTTTGGCCATGGTGGATTCCTTTCGAAGGGGGTCAGCTCTCGACCGCGACGTCGAGGAGAAGCGGAGTGGTGCGCCCGGCGAGCGTGGGGACGATCTCGTCGAGCGTCACGAGCAGATCGGAGTGGGTGTCGATGCGGCGGTTCTCGACGCCGAAGCCCTCGGCGAGGGTGGAGACGCTGATCTCGGCGAAACCGGGCCACGGGCCCTTGCCGCCGTGGTTGCGAGCCAGAAGATCCATGACCGCGTAGCCGCCGTTGCGGAGAATCACATAGAGCACCCCGACGCCATAGTGCGCGGCCGACCAGAGGCCTTGGATCGAATAGAGCGAGGCGCCGTCACCGACGAACGCCACGACCGGACGGTCCGGCTGCGCGAGCTTGACCCCGACCGAGGCCGGCACCGCGTGACCCAGCCCGCCCATGGTCACGGTGCAGTAGCTCAGCGGTGTCCGCGCGGGGAGGATGTCGACAAGCCGGCCACGGCTCGACGGGGTCTCCTCGAAGAACGTCGACTCGGCGGGCAGACGCTCGGCAAAGGCCCGGTAGACCATGTCCGGTGTCATCGCGTCCGGTCCCTTGGCCGGGCGAACCTCCGGAGCTGGGCGGGGCTCGAGGGTGGTCGCGCTGACCGGCAGGCGGTCGGCGATCGCGGCGCAGGTGGCGGCGACGGGAGCGAGGTAGGCCACGTCCGCGGTCGAGTGGGTGATCTCGTCCGGGAGTTCGGTGAGAAGCGCGATCCGCGTGCCCGCCTCGACGAACGGGCCGGGGTCGTGGAGGTTGACCTTGAACGCCGGCGCCCCGACGACGAGCACGAGGTCGTGGTCGGCCAACGTGGAGCGGATGGCCGCGCGGACCGCCGGGAGGTGGCCGCGGAAGGCGACGTGGTCGTGTGGGAACGCCGACTCCGAGGAGAACGCGGCCTGCCAGACCGGCGCGTTGAGGCGCTCGGCGAGAGTGGTGAGCGCGGCAAACCCTTCGTGGGTGTCCGCGCCGGCCCCGGCCACGATCGCGGGGCGCTCGGCGCCGGTGAGGAGGTCGGCGAGCTCCTCGGTGACCGCCGGGTCGGCGCCCTGGGCGATGCGGAGCCGGGCCGGAGCAGCGGCGGTGAGGTTCTCCGGGGCCTCGGTGTCCCAGTCCCCCATCGGGATGATCACCAGCACCGGGCCACGGTGGATGGTGGCCTCGTGGTAGGCCTGTGCGATCGCCGTCGGCACCTCGACCGGGGACGCCGGGGTGCGCACGGCCACGGGCATCGTGCCGGCGAGCAGCTCGAGCTGCTCGCCGGCGAGGAACGGAGCGGACTGCAGATGGCGGCGGTCCTGCTGGCCGACCAGGATGACCATCGGGGCGCGGCTCACCCGGGCGGTGGCGATCGCACCGACGGCATTGCCGAGACCCGCGGTCGTGTGGAGGAGCACCAGCGCCGGCCGGTCGCTCGCCAGCGCGTGGCCGGTCGCCATCCCGACCACCGAGGCCTCGTGCAGACCCAGGATGAAGTCCAGATCTTCCGGCAGGTCGGACAACAGCGCGACCTCGGTCGAGCCTGGGTTGGCGAACATCCGCGTCAGGCCGAATTGCCGCAGCACATCGAAGGCAACATCGCGGATGGTGGCCATCAGTTCCTCCTGTCGGGATCGACCTGTTGGGATCGACGCCAGCAGGTTCTCCCGCGACGGGAGCGGGCGGCGCGCTTGTCGCACTGATCGGAAGAGCGGCAGGAGCGCAATGACGGCCTTCCTAGCCTGAGGCCAGGAGAATGGAGGAAGCATGGCTCAGAGCGATCGAGATCGCATCCACGACGTCGTCGAACTCACACCCACGACGGTGCTCGAGGTTGCCGAACGCACCGCGTCCGCGACGAGCTTCGCGGATTACATCTATCGGGAGTCGGAGATCGACGCCCTCTGGAGCCTCGCCGATATCGCGGCCACCCGGCCCCAGCCCGGCACCGATCCAGAACACTTCGCACAGATCCGGGACCGCCTGCAGGAGGCGCACGATCTCCTGCCGGACCAGCAGGGCGAGCAGGCCGCCGAGATCCTTCGGGAGGTCGCCGGCAGGCTCTGAACTTTTCGACCGATCGCGGGCGTTCCGGTCCGCCGACGTCTCGGGCCCTGTTCGCCGATCATCCGGTGCGCAGGGCCCGTTCGCTGTACTCGACGAGGGCGAGTAATACCGCCCTCTCAACGGGGTCGACCCCCCACCTCGACCGCGTTGAGAGGGCGGAATTACTCGCGTCCTCGACTATCCGTCGTCACCAAAGCTGTGTCAGGTCGGCCTCAAAGCCGTGTCAGGTCGGCCTCGCGGGCGCCGGGCGGCAGTCGCGGATCGATTGCTTCGCGGTCAGTCCAGGTCCGCCCAGGCGATCGGAGCGTCGGTGAGTTCGGCCAGCTGGTCGCGCTCGACGTCGGGATGGTGCGCCCGCACGACGAAGGTCCCGTCGACGAGATCGAGGACCGCCAGGTTCGTATAGATCCGGTCCACCGCGTGGGTCGCCGTCAGCGGCAAGGTGCACCGGGACAGCAATTTCGGGGCACCGTCGCGGGTCGTGTGCTGCATCATCACCCACAGGTTCCGGGCGCCGCAGGCCAGGTCCATCGCCCCGCCCACCGCCGGCAGCGAGCTGAGATCGTGGGAGGCGGTCCAGTTGGCGATGTCGCCGCTGACCGCGACCTCGAACGCACCCAGCACGCACAGGTCGATGTGACCACCCCGGATGAACGCAAAGCTCGTCGCGTGATCGGTGATCGCCGCACCCTCCCGCAGCGTCACGTTCTGCTTGCCGGCGTTGACCACCCAGGTGTCGGTCGGCGGATCGGGCTGAATCGGACCCATCCCGAAAATGCCGTTCTCCGAATGCAGGACGACCTCGCGGCCCTCGAGAAAATGGTTGGCGATCTCCAACGGGCTGCCGATGCCGAGGTTGACACACCAGCCGTCGGGCACCTCGGCCGCGATCATCGCAGCCGTCTCGGTCCGGCTCCAGCCGGTGGGCACGGTGCTGCTTCCAGGGGTCACCTCAGGCCTCCTCAGGCAGAGCGCGAACGGGTCGAGCGGGCGGGTGCGGGCTGGCCATACGGCACGTGCACGACGCGGTTGACCGCAACCCCGGGCAGGTGGATGTCGTCGGGATCGATCTCCCCGAGCTCCACGACGTGCTGGGCCTGAACGATCGTCTGGCGCGCGGCCAGGCCCATCATCGGGTTGAAGTTCCGGCCGCTGGTGCGGAAGCGGAGGTTGCCCCAGCGATCGGCCTGCCAGCACTCGAGCAGCGCGACGTCCGCGGTCAGGGCCGTCTCCATGATGTGCGGCACCCCGCCGAAATAGCGGACGTCCTTGCCCTCCCCCAGGGCGGTGCCGAACCCCGTCGGCGTATAGAACGCAGCGATCCCGGCGCCTCCGGCCCGGATCCGTTCAGCCAGGCTGCCCTGGGGCACCAGCTCGAGCTCGATGTCGCGCGCCGCCCATCGTTCCTCGAACGGTTGGGAGAAGCGGGGGAAGCTGCAGATCATCTTCCGCACCTGGCCCCGGGCGATCAGCTTGCCGACGCCGCTGGCCGCGGTGGAACCGGCGTTGTTGGCGATCACCGTCAGCCCCACGGGTCCCGCGTCGGCCAGGGCATTGATGAGGTGGTGTGGTTGGCCGACATCGCCGAACCCGCCGATCATCACCACCGCCCCGTCCGCGACGCCGGTCACGGCCTGGGCGACATCGGCCACGATGCGGTTGATCATCTGCTCTCCTCGCTCGCGGCGACCCGGCTCGGGCCGACAGCACTGGGCGTGAAACAGGGCACCGCGGTGTCGTCCCGGCCGGCGACCGGCTTGAACACCACCCGCACGGGCTGCCCGACGGCGAGGTCCTCGGGTGCGCAGTCCACGAGGTTGGTCATGACCGAGATCCCCTCGTCCAGCCGGACATAGGCCAGGGCATAGGGCTCGCCGACGCGGACCACCGTGAAGCTCTCGATCACTCCAGTCCCGCGGACGGCGTGCCAGTCGAGTTCGGTGGAGCTGCACCAGGGACAGATCCCCCGCGGATAATGGTGCAGGCGGGCGCAAGCGCGACAGGAGCGGAGCACCAGCGCTCCCCTGCCCGCGGCGAGCCAGAACTCCTCCAGCCAACCCGCGACGGCCGGCACCTCGAAGGAGTCGCGTTGCAGCATTGCCATCACCCCCGCTCCAGCACGACGGTCGCGGCCATGTGCCGGACGCCGAGCATCATCCCGGTGCCGTGCGCCAGCGTGAGGCGCGGATCACCGACCTGGACCTTCGGGTGGGCCTCCCCGCGGGTCTGGCGCACCGCTTCGAGCAGCTTGGTCATGCCGCCACGGTTGCCCGGATGGTTGTTGCACAGCCCGCCACCGTCGGTGTTCCAGGGCAGGGCGCCCACTCCCGAGATCAGGTTGCCGTCGGCGACGAAGCGCCCGCCTTCGCCCTTGGCGCAGAAGCCGAGATCCTCGAGCTGCATCACCACGGTGATAGTGAACGAGTCATAGATCGAGGCATAGCGGATATCGCCCGGACCCACCCCGGCCGCCTCGAAGGCCATGCGCCCGGACCGCACGGCCGCGGTGGAGGTCAACTCGATCGCGCTCCCACCACCTTGGACCGAGGCCGCCGCCCCGTGGCCGCGGACCCGCACGAGCGGCCGGGCGAGCCGCCGCGCGATGTCCTCGCGGGCGACGATCAGGGCGCCCCCACCGTCGGTCACCAGACAGCAGTCCAGGCGGTGCAGCGGGTCGGCGATCATCGGGGAAGAGACGACGTCCTCGACCGTGACCGGCGTCCGCAACACCGCGTGCTCATTCCACTGCGCGTGCTCCGACGCCGCGACCTTGACCCAGGCGAGCTGCTCGGCGGTGGTCCCGAAATCATGGCGGTGCCGCATCGCGCACATCGCATACGCCGTGACGGTCGTCGCGCCATAGAGGCCCTCGAACGCGGCATCCGGCTGCTCCGGATGGGTCGCGCGCGGCGCCAGCCCGGAGGCCACCGCACCCTGCTCGGCGGCCGCCGCCTTGGGCCGGCCCGCCATTGTGATCAGCACGATGGTGCACCGCCCCGAGCGGATCGCCTCGACCGCGTGCCCGACGTGCACCAGATAGGACGAGCCCCCGGTATCCGTGCCGTCCACCCACGTCAGCGACCGCAGCCCAAGATAATCGGCGAGGTTGAGCAGCCCACCGGGGGTGTCGTTCGTCGCGCAGCAGAAGCCGTCGATGTCATCGATCCCGAGGCCGGCGTCGGCCAGCGCCCCGGCGACCGACTCGGCGTGGAGCTGGCCCAGTGAGATCCCGGTCGCTTTCCGCGTGGGATGTTCGAACGCCCCGACGATCGCCACCCCGGTCATCGGCCCATCTCCTGGGGTGGCCGCACACCGAAGAGCGCGAGCTGGCGCGCCAACAACTGGTAGTAGCCGATCACCGCATTGATCTCGAACAGCCACGCCTCACCCAGCTCGGCAACCGCGTGGGCGTATTCCTCATCCGCCAGCTCCCGGTCCAGCAGCGTCTCGGCCACCCGCAGCGCGAGCTCGACCGGCTCGCCCAGCCCCGCGGGGACCTCGCCCGCCCGCAGGCAGTCCACGGTGTCGTCGTCCGCACCCGCTCGTTGGGCGATCGGCTCATGGGCATATTGCTCATAGGCGGAGTCGTGACGGCCGGCCACCAGCAGGATGATCAGCTCCCGGATCAGGTCGGGCAGCTGGGACTCATAGCGCAGCGCGGAGCCGAGGTTCTGCAGCGCCAGACCGACCGGCGGCGACAGCAGCATCGCGTTGAAAGGCCCGGGCAGCGGCTCCCCGGGCCCGGTGCGGGCGGCACTGGCCCGGGGGCTGTTCAGCACAGCGTCATAGACGGTCTTCTGCTGCGGTGTCATGGCCTCGGGGCGAATGCGGGCGAGCCGCGGCGCTCCGTCGGACATCAGACAATCCGATTCTTCTGGTGCCCCACCTTCTCGATGACGGTCTCCAGGAGCTGCCCCGGCTTGAGGAAGATCTTCGGGTCGCGCGCGTTGCCCACGCCGCCGGGGGTGCCGGTCAGGATGACGTCGCCGGGCTTGAGGGAGATGATCTCGCTGACATAGGCGACGATGGCGGGCACGTCGAACAGCAGGTCGGAGGTGTTCGACGACTGCATGACCTCACCGTCGACGATGGTCTGGATCGACAGGCCGGAGGCCCCGGGCGGCAGTTCGTCGGCGGTCACCAGCCAGGGACCGAGCGGGGTGAGCGCCTCCCAGGTCTTGCCGGCCAGATATTGGCGCGTGCGGCGCTGCCATTCGCGGACGGTCACGTCGTTGCTCACCGCATAGCCGGCGACGTGCTCCAGTGCCCTCTCTGCCGGGATATCGCGGCCGCCGCGGCCGACGATCAGGGCCAGTTCGCATTCCCAGTCGAGGGTCTCGCTGACCCCCGGCTTGACGATGTCGGTGTACGCCCCGGTGAGCGCCCCGGGATATTTGGCGAACAGCGTCGGGTATTCCGGGGTCTCCCGGCCAGTCTCGGCGATATGGGTCGCGTAATTGAGCCCGAGGCAGACGATCTTGTCCGGCTGCAGGATGACCGGAAGGTATTCGATATCGCCGAGCTCGACCTTCTCACCGGCGGCGCTCGCGCGCTCGTGCCAGTCCTCCTCGGCGAGCAGCGCGCCGACATCGCGATAGTCGAGCAGTTCAGCCGAGTCGTCGGTGATCCGAGCGGCGCGGGTGCGTTCCCCGGCTTTGACCGTGGCAAGTTTCACTGTGGTTGTCCTCTTCAGTTGTTCGGATAGACGGGGCCTTCGGCGCCCAGGAGTTCCTCGGCCTGCTTCCAGATATCCTCCGGGCTCTGGTCGAAGTTCATGTGTTTGCGGTAGGGCTGCGGGACCGTGCTCACCTTGTCGTCGATGCGGAGATAGACCTCCACCCGGTTGCCCTCGGGATCGAAGAAATAGATGCCGAAGGCATTGCCATGGGTGACTTCCTGCTGGACGGTGGCGCCATTGGCCGGGTCGTTCAGCACCTTGTGGAAGTGCAGCAGGGTGTCGAGGTCGCTGACGCGGAACGAGATCTGCTGGATGAGCTTGTCATCGGGACCGGCCGTGCGACCCGGGGCCAGCAGGAACTCGTGGTGTTCGATGTCGGGGCGGGCGCTCATGAAGGTGAGGCCGGCATTGGGATCCTCGTCGGTGATGGTGAGCCCCATGACCTCGGTATAGAACTTCTTCATCAGCGGCAGATCGTTGCACAGCAGTCCGACGTGACCGAGTTCGGCAATGGGCATTGGCGCTCCTTTGGCTCTGCGGGCAATTTCGCGCGTACGCCGCGGGACCGCGAATCCGCGCGCTTGGACCAGACGCTAGGGGGCAGGCCGCCGTGATGGCGGCCTGCTCCCAGGCATCGGAATACGACCGCGACTCAGATCCCGAGAACGAGCCGATCGCCCTTGCAGCGGCTGATGCAGATCATCATCGACTCGCTGGCCTCACGTTCGTGATCGTCCAGAACCGCATCGCGATGATCGGGCGTGCCCTCGATGACCGGCGTCTCGCAGGCGCCGCAGAAGCCCTCCTCGCACGAGGAGATCGTCTCCGGCAAGTGCTCGCGCACCACCTCGAGGATCGTCCGGTCCGGCGCCACCTCCAGCACCAAGCCGCTCTCCTGCAACTCCACGGTGAACGTGCCGTCGCCGCTGGCGGCGGCCGGAGGACCCGGCTCGGCGGCCGCTGCGGCCGCGGGCGTCGCGGCCTGCTGCTGCACCGGGGTGGGTTGCTGCGCCTTGGGCGGCGGGGCGGTGCCGAAGCGTTCGACGTTCAGCTCGAGCTCGCGGCTGGCACACGCCTTCTCGAGCGCGCGGAGCAGACCTTCCGGGCCGCATGCATAGACGGCGGTATACGGCGAGGCCGAGTCCAGGATCGAATCGAGATCCAGCTGGCCGCGTTCGTCCAGCGGGATCAGCTCGGTGTCACCGCCGATCTCCGCCAGCTCCCGCTGGAAGGCCATGGTCGCCCGGCTTCGGCCGCCATAGAACAGCCGGTACGCATACCCCTGCTCGTCCAGGTGCCGGATCATCGTGAGGATCGGGGTGATCCCGATGCCACCGGCGACGAACAGATATTCGTCGGCCTCGCGGAGCGCGAAGTGGTTCCGCGGCCCGCGGATCTGGACCTGCTGGCCGACCAGGACCGATTCGTGGATCTCGCGCGATCCGCCCTTGCCGTGATCGTCGCGAAGCACCGCGATCCGGTAGTGCTGGCGATTATCGGGCCGGCCGCACAGGGAATACTGCCGGACCAGCCGCGAGGGCAGCACGATGTCGATGTGGGCCCCTGGAGCCCACGGGGGCAGGTCGCCACCGTCGGGGTCGACGAGTTCGAGGGAGAGTACGCCGTCGGCCTCGCGCCGGGCGGCTTCGATGCGGACGGTGCGCAGCGCGAAACGGTCGTGTTTGTTCTCAGCCATTGTTCCGGAACCCATACAGGTCGAGGGTGAGCTCCCCGCCGCGGATGCGGTCGAGGAATCCTGCTTCCTTGGTCATGCGCTCCGCGGACGAGGCCAGCGTCGGCTCCACCGCGGACGGTGGCAGGACCACGACGCCGTCGACATCGGCGACGACCGCATCTCCCGGGCTGACCGATACGCCGGCCACCACCAAGGTCTCGTTGATGCGGCCCCGAAAGTTCTTGCCGGTGCGGCGCACGCTCACGCCGCGGGAGAACACCGGAAAGCCGAGCTCCTCCAGCCGGTCGACGTCCCGGCAGCCGCCGTCGATCACGAGGCCGCGGACGCCGCGCTCCTGGGCCGCGACCGCAAGCACCTCACCCCAATAGCCGCACAGTTCCTGCCGGCCGTCGACCACCAGGACGTCGCCGGGCTGCGCGAGCTCCAGGGCGATGTGCAGCGGCAGGTTGTCCGCGGGATGGGTACGCAGGGGCAGGGCGCGCCCGACGATCCGGCTGCCGTGCCAGACCGGCCGGATCGCGGGATCCATGGCGCAGTCGAGCCCCGATGCCTCATAGAGCGTGGCGACATCGATCTCGCCGAGCTTGTCGAGCAGTTCCTGGGACACAGCGGTGTCGGCCATCACTCGCCCTCCTTGCGCTGCAGGGTGTGATAGCCGTGCTGCTGGCGGGCCTCGGCGATGGTGGCACCGCCCAGGACCGCGTCCAGGATGTCGTCCTCGACCTTGCCGATCTCCTCGGCGAGCGCGAGCACTTCCTCGGCCCGGTGCGACGGGACGACCACCACGCCGTCGTCATCGCCGATGACGATGTCGCCGGGCCGGACCTGGACGTCGCCGAGCGCGATCGGGACCTGGGTGTCGGCCACCTCCACGCGGTCCTTGCCGGTGCGCATGAACTTCGAGGCCGAATAGATCGGATAGCCGTTGCCCAGAGCCACGCGGGTGTCCCGGCAGACGCCCCAGATCGCGGTGCCGCCCAGGCCCTTCTTGTGTGCGAGCGCGGTGAGGATGTCGCCCCACACGGTGCAGTCGGTCCGGCCCTGGTTGTCGAGCACAGCGACCCCGCCGGGCGGAATCTCGTCGATGAAGTCGCCGACGGTGCCCTTCGGGTCACCCGCGGGGACATACCGCACGGTATAGGCGGGACCCGCCATGCGCTGCCCGTTCTGCAGCGGGGCGAGCCCGTGGGCACTGCCGGGCAGACCGAGTCGGTCGAGGGCGTCCGAGACCGTGGCGGTGCCGAGCTCGGCGAAGCGGGTCCAATCGGTCATGGGGTTCTCTCCTTGCTGGTGCGGTCGGGTCACGGCCCCGACAGGTTTGTGCGGTCGGGTCAGGGCCCGGACCGAG
>JAUNRO010000065.1 GCA_030544185.1 Propionibacteriaceae bacterium
CCCGATCCGCTTCCGCCCGCACCCCCACGAGTTCGAGATGTACTACGACATCTGACAGGCTTACCCCGCCTGACCTGCGACGATATTAGTTCGCAGATCCCTGGGGACACGCCTGGGACACATCAGGAGACACGCGCCAAGCCGAGGAAGTGGCTTGGCGCGTGTCTTCGTCTGCGTCGGGCCGCATGTGGCCGTACAGGTTCAGCGCAGAAAGTCGGCCATGTCAGACACCCCGGCTAGTGTCCGAGGCATGGAATCCAACACGCGCCATATGACTGTCTGGGACGTACTGCTCGAGCCCGAGACGCAAACGATCTCCTTCAAGGTGGACTTCAACCGAACACCTCCCGAGCACGAGATGGCACTCATAAGGGAGGCCAGTTTCGCCGACCTGTGTCGGGCCGAGTTCAACCTCCCGGCAGATAACGAGACCCTCGTGGCCACATTTACACGTGCCAACGAGAAGGACCTTCCTGTGATCGCCTCACGTCTCAAGAGCGTCGTGGACGAAGCCCAGCGCAGAGCGTTGAGCCCTGAAGAGGCAGGGCGAAAGCTCGAGGCGATCAAGCAGCAACTCAAGGACCTCTTCGAGAACTGATCCGGGATGGCACAGCGTCCACTACGTCCCCACGTGCATGCTACGTCCATACGTTTGCACTACGTGTCTACGTGCCCTATTGTTGCGAACGTCAAACGTAGACACGTAGAAGGGAATGCAACATGGCGCACCAGACCCCGATCTTGATCGTCGAGGATGTCCGAGAGGTGGACGACGCCGGCGGCCGTCACTACGAGACCGTCCTCACAGGCGGCCAGATCATCGACATGATCAACGACGACCTGCTTCGACTCCAGGGGAACATCCGCCCCGACTGGCGGACCAACAAGATGTCCGTGAAGACCAAGCGCAAGGTGAGCAACTGGTCCCACAGCCTGCTTGAGGGCAACGGTGTCATCGGGAACCTGTCCATTCGGATCGACCCGGATCCGGGCAAGACCGACTACGACATCACCGACGACAACCTGGAGTTGTACACGGGCTACTTCGACACCGCCGTCGACTCGCAGTCCCGGATCACGGCTATCCAGATGGCGTACGACAACATCGCTGCGATGAATCCCAACGCGGTGCACCTGCTGGAGCGCCGGTTCGCAGTTCGCATCTGGGTCGCTGACCAGCGCACTGCCAGCCGTGTCGGACGCAGCTTCAACACCGATGGTGACAAGGTCAATGAGAGCGCCGCCAAGTCGGCCTACTCCGAAGACTTCACCACTGATGACCTCGCCAACCGGCTCGTCCACGGCTCCCAGCACCTGACCTTCAACAACGTCGAGGTGCTCAAGAACTCGGTCTCGGCCTCCTCCGCGAAACTGTTCGCCTTCAACACACTCTCCAAGGCACTGGAAGACCACTGGAGCGAACTCCCGCACACGACGGTTGGTCGTGACGAGCAGGTCAAGTTCCTGACCGCCTTCTGGGACAAGCTCGTTGAGGTGCGACCCGAGTTTGGCCGCATCTCGATCGACGAGCGCAGGAAGTTGCGCGGCTCTTCGATCGCAGGGAGCGCGCTGTCCATCCACGGCATCATCGCGATCGCCGCGGACCTCTGGCGCACCGAGGACCGCAACCTCGACTGCCTCAAGCGGCTCGCGGAGCCCGCAACCGCGGGAAACGGAACGCCCGTCGACTACTTCGCGTACAAGAATCCTGACTGGCAGTCGATGGGGGTCCTGGTCTCGTCGGTCACCGCCAGCGGCGAGGCCCGCTTGACGATCCGGTCGTCCTTCCAGACCCGCAAGGCGGTCGCCGACGCCCTTGTCTCGAAGGTGGGGCTCTCCTGAGCTCGTGGTTCCGTCCGCGAGCGGACGACTCGTTCGCCGATTCCGTCGGAGCCGGACCATACAATTCAGACGAGCTAACAATCAAGGGGACTATCGCGTGGCAACACCAGAGCAGTTCATCGTCGACAACACCGCTGAGGATTGGAAGGCACTTCAGTACGTCCGTGAGTGGTGCGACATCAGTTCCGCGATCGACATCGCCACTGGCCACTTCGAGATCGGCGCCTTCCTCGCACTCGACGGCGCCTGGCAGAAGGTCGACAAGATCCGCCTCCTCATCGGCGGTGAGACCAGCCGCGCTACGGCGGACGCAATCGCTTCCGCGCTGGACACATCGATCGTCGTCGAGCGCCAGATGGGTGACGCTTTCCTGACCGGGGTTGAAGCGGTGGTCGACGGCATTCGCTCCGGGAAGATCGAGATCCGGGTCTACAAGCCGAAGAAGTTCCATGCCAAGGCCTACATCACCCACAGCAAGCTGAAGGTGGTCGGCTCGGCGGCCCTCGTGGGCTCCTCCAACTTCACCCGGCCGGGTCTGACGCAGAACGTTGAGCTCAACGTGAAGTTCCAGGGGCCTGAGATCGCCGACCTGCAGGAGTGGTACGAGAGGTACTGGGACGACGCCACTCCCGTCAATCCCGAGGTGCTCGCCGTACTGGAGCACAACGTCCGCGAGTTCACACCGTTCGAGGTCTACGCGAAGGCACTCCACGCCCTCACAGCCAATGTCGACCCCACCGACAAGGCCTGGGAGGAGACGGAGTCGAATGTCTACCCGCTGCTCGCGCCCTACCAGCAGGAGGCCTTCCACTCGCTCGTTGAGATGTCGCGACGTTGGGGTGGCGGCTTCCTGACGGACGGCGTGGGGCTCGGCAAGACGTTCGTCGGCCTGATGCTGACCGAGTACTACGCGGTGCGGCACAGCAAGAACGTGCTCATCATGGCGACAAAGACCGGCCAGGACGCGGTGTGGAACCCTGAGATCAAGGAGAAGCTGCCAGAGTTGTACGGCGGTCAATTCTCCAACGTGATCGTTAAGGCCCACACCGATCTGACCACGAAGGCCGGCGCCGACGAGATCGAGCACCTCGCCAAGCGGGCTGATGTTGTGATCATCGACGAGGCCCACAACTTCCGTAACCACGGCACCGTGCCGACGGAGGACAACCCCTGGGGCTCCCGTTGGTGGCGTATGGAGAAGATATGTCAGGGCAAGTTGGTCTTCAACCTCACGGCCACGCCGATCAACAACTCACTGTTCGATCTCGTCCACCAGGCGGAGTTGTTCACCGGAGTGGACGAAGACGACCACTTCGCCAGCATCGGCATCAACAGCCTGCGCAAGTACTTCGTCGCGTTGGAGAAGCCGTTCAAGGCCGCCGTCCCGGATGCGGCCGCAATCGCAGACCTGATGGCCAAGGACAAGCTGTTCCAGTCGATCATTCATCAGAACAGCCGCAAGTATGCCGTCGAGAGCTCGAAGGTGGTCGGCGGAGCAGAGGTGATCTTCCCTGATACCCAGGTCCCCCGCGTAGTGCCCTACGACTTCGGCACTCTCTACTCCCCCCTCTTCACCGAGCTGCAGACCGCGTTCCATCGCTCCACCCCGCTGTTTGTGCTTCCGATGTACTACCCCTTGGCTTTCTCGACGAAGAAGGACGTCGACACGAAGGCCGAGAACCGCCAGAAGCAGGTCGTCGCTCTGATCCGGACGATCTTCCTCAAGCGTTTCGAGTCGAGCCTGGCCGCCTTCGCGGGCTCCTGCCTCGATCTGTCGGCGAAGGTCCTGCACTGGCTCGATGTCAACACCAAGATCGACCCCGACCAGGAGAGCCGCCTGGTCGATTGGCGTTCAGCCAACGAGCCCACCATGGCAGCAATCCACAACCGTTATCGCGCCACGCTCCAGGAGGTCTGGCACGAAGAAGACCTCACGGAGGAGGCGCTCAGCGAGCTCGACTACAACCTGGTGGGCGGCGACTACAAGCTCCAGGACATGATCGACGCGGCCTTTGACGACCTCAACCAGCTCAAGCGGTTCATGGACCTGATCCTGGGTGGCGCGGGAGTCGACGACAAGTACCTCCGCCTCCGAGACCTGCTGATCGGACGGCCCAAGACCAAGGTAAAGAAGGGTGATGAAGTACTCGACCCAGAGGTCTTCACGCCGGAGTTCCGCACCGAGCAGGTGATCGTCTTCACCGAGTTCGCCGACACTGCCCGCTATCTCGAAGAGAGCCTCCGGAAGGACGGCCTCACCGATGTCGACCGGATCGACGGATCGCGCACGGCCGGTTCGTCGCGCTACGAGATGATTAAGCGGTTCGCCCCCTTCTACAACAAGGTGTCAGCAGCGGATCGCAAGAAGCTCATCCCTCTGCGCGTGCTGGTCTCCACCGATGTCCTCAGTGAAGGGGTGAATCTCCAGGACGGCACCCTGTTGGTCAACTACGACATCCATTGGAACCCCGTGCGACTGATGCAACGCATCGGCCGTGTGGATCGTCGGATGAATCCGAACATCGAGAAGGATCTGGTCAAGGAGCGCCCATCGGCGAAAAAGTCTCGCGGCCACATTCAGATCCGCAACTTTCTTCCCCCGTCCGAGATCGAGGACCTCATCAAGCTCTACAACCGGGTCCACGGCAAAACCCTCATGATTTCCAGCACCCTCGGTATCCCGGGCGGCAAGCTCATCGACGAGTCCGACGTTTACGACGATGTGAAGGTCTTCCAAGCCTTCAAAGACGAGTACAACGGCGACATAGCGCCCATCGAGGAGCTTCGCCTGAAGTGGCTGACGCTCGTCAAGGAGAACCCCGGCCTCGAAGAGCTCGTCAACCGGCTCCCCGACGGCATCTCCACCGCCAAGGACGGAAAGCCCGCGGGCGTGTTCGTCTGTCGCCGTATCCCGGTGCTCACCAAGGCCACTGACGAGGTCGAGGCGGAGTGGAGCATCGAGCCGGGCGAGATTCAGTGGTCTTTACGTACGCCGGACGGCGACGAACACGGACTCCACGCCGTAGACGCCGCCATCACTGCCGAGCCTGCAAACAAAGCCAAGGGCTTCAGCGACCGTTCGACAGTGCAGTCGGCCCTTCGGAAGTTCGAACGGGACGAGACCAAGCAGCTTCGCAAGGAGACCCAGATGCCGCTCGATGCGCCTTCGCCCAAGACCCTGTGCTGGATCGAGGTGCAGTGATGGTCGCCGATCCCAAGTTGCGCGAACTGATCCGAAACGCTCCGAAGGACACGTGGGCACTCATCGACTTCCTGCGCGACGGCCTCTCGTGGCCGTTGCCTGACATAGCCGAACTACAGTCCGACGAGGTCCTCATCGACTGGAAGCCGGAAGAACTGCACCTCGACCCCGCCAAAGTCGCCAAACTCATCGACATCACCCAACTGCCGCCGCTGACAGCCAAGCAGAACTTTGGCGTGTTTTTCCTCAACTTCGACGGCCGCAATCTGCCGATTACCGCGGTTCGTCGACTCGTCCACCGCCTCGTCAGCAACAAGCGCGGGAAGGGTGTCGGCACCCACCCGACGTGGGCGCTGGACGACCTTCTGTTCTTCTGCTTCGCCAACGGGGAGGAGAAAGTCATCCATGTCGTGAACTTTCGCGAGAAGGAGGGCAAGCGCGTCCTGCGGGTTCTGTCGTGGTCGGACAAGCCCACCGAGGCCCGCCTCGACCTCCTGGTCCGCAAGGCAGTCCCCGAGCTCTCCTGGACCGCCGAAGACGCACCTCGGCTCGTCGTCGATCCGGTGGGGAGCCGCGCGCTCGCTGGCTATCGGGAAGGCCTCAGAACGGCGAAGCAACTCTCCCGCCGGATGGCAGAGGTGGCCCAGGACGTCCGCGACGAAATCGCCGACCTGCTCGCAGTCGAGACCCAGACCGGACCGATCCGCAGCCTGTACCGCGACGTTCGAGAGCAACTGCTCGGTGACATCACCCAGGAGCGCTTCGCCGACGTCTATGCGCAGACGATGGTCTACGGCCTGCTGACAGCACGGATCGCACACCCGGAGCAGTTCGAGTCCGAGCAGTCGCTCGCGGTATTGAAGTTCGACAACGAGTTCCTCGACGCGATCTATGCCCGCTTCCGCGAAGGCTCTGACGGCATCATCGACGTCGACGAACTCGGTCTCGCCGACCTGGCCGAGCAGCTCACCGGCACCAACGTTGACGAGCTCCTTGCGGACTTCGGTGCCGACAACCAACGAGACGACCCGGTGGTCTACTTCTATGAAGAGTTCCTGGCGCAGTACGACCCCGCGCAGCGCAAGGATCTCGGCGCCTTCTACACACCCAAACCGGTTGTGCGCTACATCGTCAGCACCGTCGACGATGCGTTGAAATCCTTCGGGTTGCCGCTAGGCGTGGCTGACCCGACGACCTGGGGCGAGTTCGTCAAGTCCCACCCAGAAATCTCGATCCCCAAGGGCGCGCTGGCAGAGGACCACGTGGTCTCAATGTTCGACCCCGCCAACGGCACTGGCACCTTTCTGGTCGAGTGGCTTGAGCAGGCGAAGCGCAACGCGGGCGAGGTGGGCGTGAAGACCGCCCTCGACCACGCCTCCGCATTGGAGATCTCACTCGCGTCCTACGCCGTCAGCCACCTGAAAGTATCCCTCGACCTGCCCGAGGAGCTTCGCGAGCAGAGTCGCATCCCCGTCTTTCTCGGCGACACCCTCTCCCAGAAGCGTGTCGCTCGCCTCAGCGGTCTCGATGACCCCATCGGCGCCGAAGGCGTCCAGGCAGACCGGGTGAAGTACGAGTGGCACCACAATGTGTTGATTGGCAACCCACCGTACGACCGCGTCGAGAGCCGGGGCACGGGCGGCTTCATCACTGCTGTCACCAAAGGCAACAAGGCCCTGGGCGAGCGTTCGCTGTTCGACGACATCTTCGACGACGCGAAGAAGCACGTCATCTTCAGCGCTCACGCCAGCCTCTACAACCTCTATGTCTACTTCTGGCGCTGGGCAATATGGAAGGTCTTCGAGGAGAACAGTGGGCCAGCAGTGGCCTCGATGATCACCGCCTCGTCATGGCTCGATGGACCAGGCTTCCTCGGCCTGCGCCGGCTCGCCCGCGAGGTCGCCGACGAGATCATCGTCGTCGACCTCCACGGTGACAATAAGGGCACCCGCAAGGACGAGAACGTCTTCGACATCGAGTCACCAGTCGCCATCGTCACCCTGATCCGCCATGGCAAGGGCGACCGGAGCAAGCCGGCACTCGTTCGGTACGCCAGCCTTACCGGCACCCGTGCCAATAAGCTTGCCGCTCTCACCCAACTCGCCGCTGGCGAGACAACGCTCACCACTCGCGAGGCAAGCGCCGATTGGCACGCCCCGCTGGTCCCGACCGCAGGCGGTGCCGATTGGGCGGCATGCCCCAAGGTGACGGACCTGTTCCCGATGCAGCAGCCGGGCATGATGATCAACCGTACATGGCCTGCGGCGCCGGACATGGACACCCTCGAACGGCGCTGGACGACGTTCGTGGCGACTGATGTTCCGGATGAACGTGCACGCCACTACGTCACACCGAGCACGGGTCGTCGAATTACTACCAAGGTGCCGGGGATGAGCATGCTCGCGGACCTGAAGAAGAACGCTCCGCACGAGCCGATCGTCCGGTTCGGCATGCGGTCATTCGACCGCCAGTGGATCTTGGAGGACCCGCGATTGATCGCGTTGGAGCGACCAGCCCTCTGGGCATCCCTGTCAACCAAGCAGGTGTTCCTCACGACGATGACCACAACAAGTCTCGGCGGCGGACCCGCGGCGACACTGACCACAGCAGTCCCGGACAAGCACCACTTCCGCGGCTCCTACGGCGGCAAGGACGTCCTCCCGCTGTACCGCGACGCCAAGGGTACGCCGAACGCAGACCCGGCAGCGCTCAAGGTTCTTTCCGGCAAGCTAGGCGTCAAGGTCACCGTTGAGCAGCTTTTCGCCTACGCCTTCGGGGTGCTCGCCGGAACCGACTACACGGAGCGATTCCATGAGGCATTGGAGACTCCCGGCCCTCGCATGCCGGTCACCGCTGACCCTGAGCTATTCGCGCGGATGACGAAGCATGGCGAGAAGCTGATCTGGCTCCAGACCTTTGGCGAGCGCTTCGGCACCGGAACTCTCCCCACGAGCGGTATCACGTGGGAGACCGAGCCGTCCCGTCTCCCTGACGCGAAGGCCGACATCAAGTACGACGCCGCCACCGAGACCTTGCACGTATCTGACGGCGTCCTGACCGGTGTCCCCGCCGCGGTATGGAACTTCGAGATCAGCGGGATGAGCGTGATCCCGAAGTGGCTTGGTTACCGCATGTCCAAGCCCGCGGGTCGGGCCGCGTCAAGCAAGTCCCCACTCGACCACATACGTCCGACCACTTGGGCACCCGAATGGAGCATCGAGCTCGTGGAGATCGTCGCGGCTATCAAGGAGACCCTGTACCTGGTTCCCGGGGGCGTCACTCTTCTGGATGCGATTGTTGCTGGCCCTCTCGTCGCCGCAGCCGAACTTCCACCGGTTCCCGCTCATCTCCGCAAGACCCCTACCGGAAAGGCGGTGGCGGGCCAGGACGAGATCACCTTCGACGACGGCATGCTGCCGGGTACCAACGAAGGCGGCCTCTTCTGATGAACTTCAAGCCAAACCTGTCGGTCAAGGAGGGCCTCGACCACCTCGCCAAGCGTCTTGACCCGATCATCGGCGAGCGTCTCGCGTCCAACCTCGGCGGACACCCGTGGACCGTCGTGTTGGAGATTCTCGACCAGAAGAAGGGGTTCACGAGCGGCTACAAGTACTGGACCTACGACCTCCAAGCTCAGCTCCGCATGCTCACCGAACGGCTTGGCGACTTCGGATACCCGTTCGATGATCAGCACCGGACGGTCAGCACGATCGGCAACGAGTTGCGAATCGTGCGCAAGCAGATGGCGCACATGCACGACTTCACGGTCGACGAAGCGTTCCGGGCCAACGACTTCGCTGTCCGGCTGTTGCAGCACTTCGGAGACGCCGATGGCTTGGAGGAATCGAAGCGCATCCGACATGAGGCTCTCGCAGCGCTGGCCATGCAGGAGGGCGTGACAGAGCAGCTTGCGGCTGATGCCGCGTTTGTTCCTACTACCAGCGCGGAGGAACCACCAGCCGCTTCGTCCGCGAAGGAGCTCGAGGCCGTCGCGCCTGACCCCGAAGTGTTCGAGCGCGAGCCCAGTGTCATCGGTGACAAGCGTCTTGCGTTCGAGCCATGGTCAGTGGTTCAGGTTGGCGGCGTCGACGTGCTCGACGACCTTCCCAAGAAGGTGGCCAAGGAGAAGGTCCGCGCAGTGGCTGTCGAAATCGCCACCTACGAGGGCCCTATCCACCTAGACCGCCTCACCGACAGGACGGCACAGTCGTTCGGCCTCCAGCGCGTCAGCTCGAACCGCGCGAAGAAGATCTCATACCAGGTCCAGCAAGCAGGTCTGTTCGTCGACGAGGACAAATTCGTCTGGCCCCGCGAGATCGAGCCGGCGACGTGGGCCGAGTTCCGTCCCAACGACAGCGCTGCCGACCGCCCTTTCCTGCATATCAGCCCGATCGAGATTGCCAACGCCGCCCGCTTCATCAAGTCCAGGCATCCTGATATTGACGCCGACCATCTCGACGTCGCCATCCTTCGGACCTTCGGCCGCAAACGACGCACCAAGAAGCTCGGGACTCACCTCGCCAAGGCAAAGGAGCTCTTGTGAGCGTTCTGTAGCACGCCGTCTGGACCCACGCCACGACATACCGAGCTGCCCAGCCAGCCCCGTCCTACGGCGCCCCGTCGTCACGCCAGACCTGCCAGATGGTTTCCGAGACCTCGGCATAGTTCTCAGCTGGTCCCGCAATCTCCTCGTCGAACCAGCGGACAAACGTCGCGTGCGTCAGATCCACGACGTCGGCGTGGCTCCTGGCCTGAGGAAGCCCAGCGACAATGGTCTCTGCCTCTACGTCGTACTCGTCAGGGTTCGTCCCGGCGTTGATGCCCACCGGGTCTGCGGTGTAGAGAATCGCCGAGACAGCATCCACCAGCTCGCTCGAGGATGCGCTGTTCATGTCGGTCACTCAATCACCGTAGCGGCCAGGGCCGACAGCGAATCGGCTCAGAACGACCAGGGGGTGATGTCCTTGACCTTGCGCCGGCCTCGATCGAGGACTCTGGCTGGGCTGACGCTGTCGCCGGGACAGGTGGGGTCCGGAATCGTCGGGGCCGTGTCGGCCCGGGGCGGAGTGGATCGCGGACCGGCGGGCACCGTCAACGGGTCATCGTCGAGGGAGATCTCGGCAGCGTCCTCGCCGAGGATGATGGCGAGCAACCGCTCCGGGCTGGCTCGGTTGACCCGCTCTCGATCGTCCGGAGCTGGAGGCCAGGTGACAGTGGGTCTGGAGCGTCGGTCCTCGAACTGATCCGGCGGATCAAGCGTGCCGATGGCGATATCGGGCAGGGTTGTCCGACGCGATCCGGTCCGTGAGTTGACCCACCACGTGGCTCCGGTGTCCGGGTCGAGGAGATAGCTCCACTCGCGGCGCTGCTTGGCCCGGTGGTGCCGGCGACACAGTCCAGCGAGGTTCTCCCCGCAGGTCTGGCCGGCGCCGCCATCGGGAGCTGCGTGGTCGTACGGCTCGGCATGGTCGAGGTCGCACCGGGCTGCCCGCATGGTGCAGCCGAAGAACCGGCATCGCCCGTCGCGAGCACGGACCAGATCGGCCATCGCGCGAGGCGGGCGGTATCCCTCGTGGATGTAGGACAGCAGGGTGCCGCGCTCTGAGTCGATGAGCGCCGTGGAGATCGTTGTCCCGAAGGTCGTGATGAGTGACTCGATGACGTCCGGAGGGATGTATCCGACACCGGACAGGTGGACCCCGGACAGCCACCAGGCGCGCTCCTCGGCTGAGCACCCCGGAGGGACATAACCCGCCGCGCTCACGGGGTGGGCCGCCCAGTCGGGCACGCGGGCCGCCCACTCGCGCTCGGTCTCGCTCGGCTCACCGGGCGGGGGCGCCTCGGGGTCGCGGAGGTCGACGGGGGCCTCGCCCGTCCGGGCATAGGCACTCGTGACGACGGGGATTCCAAGGGTCACCGAGGTGCGGACATCGACGTTGGACAGAGCGAGGTCGACGAAGGCATCGAGCCTGGCCTGGTCCATCGTGAGCTCGGGGTTGTCGCGGACGTGCTCGCGGGCGAGCACGGAGGCCGCATTCCAGATCGCCGCGGCCTGGTGGCTCGGCATCCTCGCCGTGATCTCGGTGAGTCCAGGCTCGGACTCCCACATCTCGAGGGCACGGCGCGGGCGGGCCTCCGTGGCACGCTTCGGGAGCAGGTCGGGCCGGATCCGGCCGAGCGCATAGCGGACGAGGGCGCGAATCCGCGTCGGGTCGGTCGTGCGCAGCCGGGGAGCGATCCACTCATCGACCGCCCGAGCCGTCTCGTCGTCGACACCGAGCTCGTCGAGGAGGTCCGCGGCGCGCTGCACCTGCCACGTCTCCAGATCGCCGTCGAGCACGACCGTCAGGCTGTCCGGGAGGCGCGACGCCAGACCGGCATGCTTGTGCACTCGGGTCCCCGCCGTGCGGGACGACAGGCGGAGCAGCTGGCCGATGTCGAGCGCTGCCCACTCGCTGACGAACCCGCGCGCCCGGATCGACTGAACGGTCGTGTCCATCCCATCGACGTCATGCTCCTCGCGACGTGCATAGCCCGCGGTCGCGACGACGCCGACTGCCTCGGCCGCCCGCTGCAGCCGGCTGGCCTCACGCAGCACCTGCGCAAGGTCCTCCATCGCAACGAGCTGGTGAGCACTGGCGTCCTGGACGGTCTCGTACTGGTCCTGGACCGCTCCGACCGCGTGTCGCAGTGCCATGACCACATCACGCAGCGGCCCAGCCAGGCCGACGCGCTCGCACGGGTCATCACAGGAGTCGTCGCACGTGCCTGGCTCGCAACCCTCACCGCTGAAGCTGTCCGCCGCATAGGCAGCCGGCTCGTGCGCCTCGGGGTCGAGGACGGGGTACTCGGGATCAAGGACCCACGGCGGCGCCGCCAGGCTCCGACGCCCGGGCACGATGGACGCCGCTACTCCGCCAGGAACTGCGGTCATCGGATCCCCCTTCCCCCGGGTTCATCGTGCGTTCAACTTATTCAAACGTATGATTGGATACTACCCGTCCCACCCGGCACCTGACAAGCCCTTTCCAGGCTGAATTTCATTGTTTCTCAATGTTTTTCACTGATCTGGCCGGATGGCAGAGTGCTCCTATCCTCAGTCTTCCACGGCCCTCCGACAGTGCTTCGCGACCGACGCATACCCCAC
>JAUNRO010000066.1 GCA_030544185.1 Propionibacteriaceae bacterium
GACTTCCAGCGAGCGGAGCGCCGGGGCTATCCCGAGGCGGTGTTCTGTCAGGGCAAGACGGTCGGCCAGGTCCGCTCGATCGCCCGCGCGTGGGGTCGCGCGGCCGGTGGTCAACCGGCACTGTTCACCCGCTGCACTCCCGACCAGGCGGCCGCGGTGACGGAGGAGTTGCCTGGGACGGCTTATGACGAGATCGCCCGGCTCGCCGCCTGGCCCGCGGCGGCCCCCGAACCGACCGGCGGACTGGTGGTCGTCGTCGCCGCCGGCACCTCGGATCTGCCGGTCGCACGCGAAGCGGCAGTGACGGTGGAGCGGTTGGGGCGACGATGTGAGCTGGTCGTGGACGTCGGCGTCGCCGGACTGCACCGGGTGCTCGACCGCATGCCGTTGCTGCGGTCCGCCGCGTGCGTCGTGGTCGTGGCCGGGATGGACGGGGCGCTGCCGAGCGTGGTCGCGGGACTGGTGGGCTGCCCGGTCGTCGCCTGCCCGACATCGGTGGGCTATGGCGCGGCCTTCGGGGGACTCGCGCCGCTGCTGGCGATGCTCAACTCGTGCGCGCCCGGGGTGGGCGTCGTCAACATCGACAATGGTTATGGGGCCGGCCACCTCGCTGCGCAGATCGCCGCGCCGGCCGGCGACTGAGTGCGCGGCGACTCCTGCACTCACCTGTCCGGGGCGCGCGCAGCCGCGATGGCTCGCTGCAGCACCTCGTGCTCGCTGAGCCCGAGCATCCGCGCCGCAGCGGCGACGTCCGCGAACTCCGGCTGACACGTCAGCGCCTCGCCCGCGCGGAAACCGCGTTTGACGCGGATGGTCTCGCCCAGGACCTCGACCTCGCCCCAGTCGCGCTGCAGCGCGTCGCGGTGGACGTCCCAGGACCGGATGCCGAGCGTACTCGTCAGCCGATAGATCGCCGCACGCACCGCCTCGGCATTCTCCCGGCGGGTGAGGACTTCGAGCACGTGTCCCGGCCGCCCCTTGCGCATGAGCACGGGGATCAGCCAGGCGTCGTCCGCGCCGGCCTCGACGAGCCGATCGAGCACCCCGGGCCAGAGCCGGGGGTCGAGGTCGTCGACCGTGCACGCCAGCATCGCGCGCGGGCCACGTTCAGGGGGCTCGCTGGACGCGGCGCCGGCAGACACGACGCCGGCAGCGGTCAGTGAGCCGGCGGGATCGGGCGGCTCCCCGATGATGATTCGGGTGATGTTCGCATGCCCGGGCAGGTCCTTCGTGCCCGCTCCGGCGCCGGCCGCGGTCACCGTCATCGCGGGCATCGGCCCGGGCTCCCCGAGGCGCAGCAGGGCCATTCCCGTGGGGGTCGTCAACTCCCCCGCGCCGTCCGGGCCCGGCAACGTCGGCCACCCGCGGGCCAGATCCGCGACCGCCGGCCCGGGCACCGCGAGCTCACCATGGGCCATCCGGACCAGGCCATTGCCCAGGGCCACCGCGCTCGTCACCACGCGCTCGATGCCGAGCTCGGTCAGGCCGGCGCAGGCGCAGACGATGTCGGCGATCGAGTCCCAGGCGCCCACCTCGTGGAAGTGCACGTCGGCGACCGCGATGCCGTGGGCGCGCGCTTCCACCTCGGCGATCGCGCGGAAAGTCGCCCGGGCCCACTCGGCGGCGATCGGGTGCAGCGCGGTCGAGCCGGAGGATCCGGTCGCCGTCGCAATCAGCTGATCGATCGTGGACCAGCCGCGGTGGTGCTGGTCCTCGGCCAGGAGTTCGACCCGCACCTGGGTCGCGCGCAGCCCCGCGCGGTGGACCTCCGCCGCCTCCAGCCGGACCGTCGCCGGAATCACCGCCTCCACCGCCGCCTGCAGGAATTCCAGCCGCACCCCCGCATCGACCAGGGCGCCGAGGAGCATGTCCCCGGCCACGCCATGCGTTGCGTCGATCCAGGCGATGCGCGTGGGAGTCCTCACGCGGGCGAGCGTACTGGCCGACCCCGAGTAATTTCGCCCTCTCGTCGGCCTCCACCCCCTAGGTAGACCCCGTTGAGCGGGCGGAATTACTCGTCATCGGTCGTAAGCCACCGTATGCCTCGGCTGATAGAGCAACATGTCGTCGGCCCCCGGCACCTTGAGGTTCACGCCGATGCCGAAACCCATGTCAACGGGCTCACCCGCGAACTCGCCACCGCGCCCGGCGAGCTCCGTCATCGTGGCGTCCAGGTCGTCACACATGAGCGAGATCTGATGATGGCGCTCCGAGCGGTATTCCTTGCCCTCATGCACTGAGGCCGTCGGGTGGACGCCGAGCTCGCTCGGACCGGTCGCGAAGATCAGCCAGTCGCCGGGATCGCCGGACTCCCCGGCGTCCGATACGAACGGCCACTGCAGGACCTCGGAGAGAAACGCCCGCGTGGCGGTCGCGTCATCGGAATAGATGAGGTTGTGGATCGCGGTGATCATGCCTGAACGCTAGCGGGGATCCGCTCAGCTCGGCAGGTCGAATTCCTCGCGGTCGGCGAGCCGCACCAGGTCGAGGTAGTCGTTCTCGGTGTCCTCCGCGATCACTTTCTTGACATAGGAGCAGACAGGCCGCACGGACAGCCCGCGCGTGCGCGCCTGTTCGAGCGCCCCGGCGACGAGCTGCTTGGCGAGCCCCTGGCCGGAGTAGGCGTCGCCGACCTCGGTGTGGGTCATGGTGATCAGGTCGGGCCCGACCTCATAGTCCACGAAGCCGGCGACCTCACCGTCGACGAGGATCTCGATCCGGGACTTCTCAGCATTGTCCTGCACTTCGGTCATGACTGGTCCTTTCGGGTCCGCTGGAACTTCGAGCATAGGTCGCTATGTCGCCAACCGGCGAGGGCAGCACGGGCCACGCTCCGGGACGCCTCAGCGGTGGGCCAGGGCGGCATGCATCTCCCACACCAGCACCTCGGCCGGATCGGTCGCGGTCACCCGCTGACCACCGGTCGCGGTGAAGCGGACGGCATCCCCCTCGGCGAGCGCGCCGGCACCCTCGAGGTCGACCGCCCCGCGAGCAACGAACAGGTGCAGGAAGGGCGCCTCCGGCAACTCGACCGACTCCCCCGGCGAAAGCCGGGCGACGCGCAACGCGGCGTACTCGTTCTTGATCCGGATCGCCGCCTCATCGCCATATTTCGCCATGCCCGTGGCGACGGTCGCGAACTGACCGGACAGATCGCCGGGCGCGATCTCCAGCTGCTCATAACCGGGCTTGATCCCCGCCTCGTCCGGAAGGACCCACATCTGGATGAAGTGCACGGGCTCGCTGTGCTTGGCGGCGTTCGGGTCGAGGCGCCAGGAGTCGTTCTTCTCCGAGTGCAGGATGCCGGTGCCGGCGCTCATGCGCTGGGCGAGGCCGGGATAGATGATCCCGTTGTTGCCTTCGGAGTCCTGATGGACGAGCGAGCCCTGCAGGACCCAGGTGACGATCTCCATGTCACGGTGCGGGTGGGTGTCGAACCCCGTCCCGGGCGCGACGATGTCGTCGTTGTTGACCAGCAGCAGCCCGTGATGGGTGTTCGCCGGGTCGTGGTGATAGCTGAAGCTGAATGAGTGCTTGGAGTCCAGCCAGTCGATCTTGCTGTGGAACCGATCCGCCGCGCGCCGCACGTCGATGGCGGGCTCGATGGTCTGGGTGGTCATGCTTGCCTCCGTGTGAATGATGCGTCATTTATTAGTGTACGCGCAGTCTGTGATATGTCAACTAAGTGCTAGGGTGCGGTTCATGACCGGCGATATCTGGCTGACGCAGGAGCAACAGCTTGTGTGGCGCGACTGGCTGAGCGTCCAAGCGCGGCTGATGGCGGCACTGAACCGCCAACTCCAGGCCGATCACGACCTGTCCCTGCAGGACTTCGAAGTGCTCGTCCACCTGAGCGAGGCCCCCGAGGAGCGCCTGCGGCTGTCCGCGCTGGCGGAACGCCTGCGCTGGGAACAGAGCCGGCTGTCGCACCACCTGACACGGATGACCAAGCGCGACCTGGTCCGCCGCGAGCCGTGCCCAGACGATGCCCGCGGGTCGTTCGCGTGCTTGACCGAGACCGGGCGCGGGCGCCTCGAGGCCGCCGCGCCGAGTCACGCGGCCACGGTCAGGGCTCTGCTGTTCGCACCGCTCAGCAGCGACCAGCTCGAGGCCTTCGCACGCGTCACCCGCACGACCCTCGCCACTCTCGATGAGGCCGAGGCCCACTCCGACTGAGCGGCGGCCCGACCGCGCCCGGATGCCGGCGCAAGTGCTGCCGGAATCACCCCTCGAAAAACCCTTCTCACTAGGTGATTCGCGGCCGGTCCGGGGCGTGGCGAAACATCCGGAAAGTCCTGCGTGGTGGACATCGCCAGCCTATGGTGAACCAAGGGTCCCGCACGAAGAGGAGACGCACCATGTCGGCAGCCCAGAAGGTCCTGAATCGCCTCGATGACACCAATGCCTGGCAGGAGGAGCTCTATGTCCACCTGCACCGGAATCCTGAGCTGTCCATGCAGGAGACCGAGACCGCGGCCGAGATCACCCGCCGGCTCGAATCCTTCGGATATGCCGTCCAGCAGGTCGGTGGCGGCGTCGTGGGCGTGATGGAAAACGGTGACGGCCCGACCGTGCTGTTCCGCGCCGACATCGACGCGCTGCCGGTCCAGGAGACCACGGGCCTGCCCTATGCGTCGACCAAGACCGGGGTCGATGCCGATGGCAACACCGTCCCGATCATGCATGCCTGCGGCCACGACATGCACGTCGCCGCCGCCCTCGGCGCGGCGGAGCTGCTGAGCCAGAACAAGGACACGTGGTCCGGCACCTATATCGCGCTCTTCCAGCCCGGCGAGGAGACCGCGGCCGGCGCCCAGGCGATGGTCGACGATGGCCTCGTCGACAAGGTCCCCGCGCCCGATGTCGCCCTCGGCCAGCACGTCCTGACCGTGCCGGAGGCGGGCAAGGTCGGCACCACCGCCGGCCCCATGCTGTCCACCGGTGCGTGCATCCGTGTCAAGGTGTGGGGCAAGGGCTCCCACGGCTCGATGCCCCACCTCGGCGTCGACCCCATCCTGCTCGCGTCAGCAATCGTCCAGCGGCTGCAGGGCATCGTCGCCCGGGAGATCGCGCCCAGCCAGTTCGGCGTCGTCACCGTCGGCAGCCTCCAGGCCGGATTCAAAGCGAACATCATTCCCGACTCGGCGACGCTGCTGCTGAACATCCGGGCCTATGACCTCGAGGTCCGCGAAAAGCTCATCGCCGCGATCGACCGGATCATCAAGGCCGAGTGCGAGGCCTCCAACTCCCCGACGCCGCCGGAGATCGAGCTCTATGAGTCCTTCCCGCTGACCGACAACGACGAGATCGTCAGTGACCGCATCACCGATGCCTTCCGCGCCTATTTCGGAGAGGGCCGCGTCGAGAAGCTCGCCCCGATCCCTGCCTCGGAGGACTTCTCGAACATTCCAACGGCTTGGGGAATCCCCTACACCTATTGGGGTTTCGGCGGATTCACCCCGGGCATGACGGTTCTGCCCAACCACAACCCGGGCTTCGCCCCCGCCATGCAGCCGAGCCTGCGCACCGGCACCGAAGCTGCCGTCGTCGCCATCCTCAGCTATCTGGGCAAGGCGGCCTGACCGCTCTCCCGGCCGGGGTCGTCACGTGCTGGCGGCCCCGGCTTTCCCGTGCCCCATGGGAGGCTTTCGAGGGGCGCGCCGACCACGCGGGCGCAAACCGACACGCCGGAATCTTCCTATTTCTTCAGCGTTCGGGAGGGGCGATCCGCTATCCGATGGTAAAGCCCCTTTGCTACGGTCGAGAGTGCGTCACGGGCAACTGCCCACCTCCAACCCCGTTCGCGATCGGAGTCCGATGGCTCTCTCGACCTTTGATCGGCCCCACCAGGCTACAGATCAACGCGCCGATGAGCGGGCGACGTCGCGGGGTTTTCTCTACGCGGCCCTGGTGATGGCGGCGCTCACCGCGCTGTTGGCGCCGCCGCTGGTCGCGGCGTTCCCCGCGGAACGCAGTCCCGCTCCCATCGTCGGCGGAGTCGCCTTGGTGGCGCTCGGCATCACGGCCCTCGGCCTGCGCTCCGGCAGTGAACGAACGTCGCGGATCCATGCCCTCGAGGGTCTGAGCCTGCTGCTCTATCTCTCGCCACTGCTGATCCTCTCCTTGGTCTTTCCACTGGCGCGCGAGCAACTGGCCGCTGCCCGGGTCGGCGCCGTCTCGCTCACGGCGCTGCTGCTCGCCTGCTGCATAGCCGTCCCGTGGGTGAGCCAGGCCGTCTGCCTGCCGATCTATCGCGCCCTGGAGGAGTTCCGTGCCGAACGGGACGCCGCGGGGCCGGCCGAGGCTGCGCCTCGCCCGAGCGGCAGGCTCGTCGCCGGCGCACTGGGCGGGCTCGTTCTCGGCTCAGTGCTGTGGGCGGACAAGCTCCTCGCCTTCCTCTTCCACGGCGCGGAGGGGATTCCTGCGTTCACGATCTTCCTCGCGCTGCTGCCGGCCGTGGCCGGGTACAGCTACTACTTCGCCGTGGCCGGCCGCTGCCTCCTGCGCGCCGTCGCGCTCGGGATGGCGCTGACGATGGCCGTCACCACCACCCTCGCCGCCGTCCAGCCGGATCGGATCGGGCTGAGCACCACCTTGGGTATCGCGTCAACGCTGTTGATGTGCGTGACGCTGGTGAGCCACACACTCGCTGAACTCGGGCACAGGCTGTTCGCGGTGCTCATCAGCGCCCTGCACCTCGTGGCGCTGGTCGTTGTGATCCCGGCCCTGCCGCTGATGACGGCCACCCTCGTGGTTGCGGCCGTCGATCTGGGCCTGCTGGCGATCTCCGGGCTCGGCTATTGGCTCCTGCTCAATCAGGCCCCCGCCGAGGCACCCGTCGCGGTCATCGAGCGCGAGCTCTTCCCGCGGCGCGGTGTCCTCGTCCGCCAGAGCTGAGGTCAGTCCCTCTTCTCGAGATCGACCTCGATCTCCTCCAGCTTCCGCAGCGCTTCCTGTACGCCCGGGACGGGCTCGCGTCCTTCCTGCGGGTCCTTCCTGGCCACCTCGGCCAGGTCGGTCTCGAGCAACGTCATCTTGCTTGTGTCGTTGCCCAGATGGCCGGGCTGGCGGTCCTCGCCGGACTCCTGCGGGTCGGCATGGTCGGAGTTCTCGGTCACGACGCTTCCTTTCATCGCTGAAGGGGCCGCCCACATTAGAAGCCGATCGCTGACTCCAGTCGACCAGCCGGTGAACACCAGGTGAATCATGTCGACCGACGGCAGGAGGACTCAGCGCTGCATCAATGATCACAGGGATCGCTTGCCGGATGTCTCCGGTCAGCACCGGTCGAGAATCTCGGAGATCAGCGCCCGGGCAGCCGGCGAGGTCGGCGCGGGCCGGCGGTGAACGAGCGCCACGGGATGGCGCAGATCAGCGTCGGCAAGGCGGAGCGCGACGACCCGGTGACGGACCTGCCCGGGCTCCACGGTCGACTGCGGCACGAAGGCGAAGCCCATGCCGAGGGCGGCGAACCGGATCAGCTCGTCGGTGGTCGCGACCTCGAAGGCGACCTTCCGGAACACTCCGACGCGCTCGAACGCGGCATCGACATAGTGACGCAGCCCGCTCGCGGCACGCATCTCCACCGCCGGCCCGTGCGCCGCGAGTTCGGCGAGCGTGACCTCCGCCCGTTCGGCCAGCGGGTGGCGCGCGTGCACGACGGCGACGAGCTCGTGGTCGGTGATCAGCCGGTGGGCGAGCTCACCGGGCACCTCGTGCTCATAGAAGCCGACGACCCCGACGTCCAGCTCGCCTGCGCGCAGGCCATCGATGATGCCGAACGAGCCGGGGTCGTGGATCCGGATCTCCACCGCCGGGTGCAGTTCGTGGAAGGCCGCGAGCGCCTCGTCCACCTGCGGCGCGGACTGGCCGACGACATTGATGACGCCCACCCGAAGGACACCGGTCAACGACCCGCGCAGTGACACCATCTCCGCGATCGCCTCGTCGACCTCGGCCAGGATCCGCCGGGCCCGCGCGAGCAACTGCTCCCCCGCCGGCGTCAGGCGTACCCCCCGATTCGACCGCTCCAGCAATTGCGTGCGGTGTTCGCGTTCGAGCTTGGCGACCTGCGTGCTGAGCGCGGACTGGACCACCTGGCAGCGCTCGGCAGCGCGGGTGAAACTGCGCTCCTCGCAGACCGCGACGAAATAGCGGAGCTGGGCGATATCCATGCAGCCATCTTGAACCCAGATGGCTCCTATCTCAATCGTCTGATCGACAGATGGCCGAGGGCCCCGGGATGCTGGAATCAGGCCTCAAAGCAGAGGCACCCGGGGAATTCTTGGCGCGGCTGTCACCCTTCACTGCCTTCGCTGCGCTCGGCCACCGGGCTCTACGGAGGGATTAGCGATGACTCAGATGGCAAGTCGAGAAGCGGAGCGGGAGGTCCACTTCCCGCAGCCGGATGGATCCCGAGTGCCTTACAAGGTGTTCAGCTCCCAGGAGGTCTATGACCGGGAGCAGGCGCGGATCTATCGTGGCCCGCATTGGTCGTTCGTGGCGCTGGCCGCCGAGATTCCGAATGTGCATGATTTCAAGGCGACGTTCGTCGGTGATACGCCGGTGGTCGTGACGCGCACCGAGGACGGATTCGCCTGCTGGGTGAACCGGTGCGCCCACCGCGGCGCGATCGTGTGCCGGGAGAAGTTCGGCAATCGGGCCGATCACACGTGTGTTTACCACCAGTGGAACTACAACGCCAAGGGTGACCTGCAGGGCGTTCCGTTCCGGCGCGGCATCAAGGCCGAGGGCAAGCGCTTGACCGGCATGGCGAAGGAGTTCAAGCCGGAGAACTATGGCTTGATGAAGCTGCGGGTCGCCGATTTCCATGGGCTGCTGTTCGCCACGTTCTCCGATGAAACCCCGGACATCGAGGATTATCTGGGTCCGGAGATGAAGCCGTGGGTCGAGCGGATCGTGGCTGGTCGCGAGCTCGAATATCTGGGCTGCACGCGTCAATATGCGCATTCGAACTGGAAGCTCTACTACGAGAACGTGAAGGACCCCTATCACGCCTCGCTGCTGCACCTGTTCCACACGACGTTCAACATCTTCCGGGTGGGCATGAAGGCGCGCTCGATCCCCGATTCCCGGCACGGGCTGCACTCGATCATCACCGTGACGAAGCCGGAAGAGGACACCGACACCGCTGAGGCTTATCAAAAGCAGTCGATCCGGTCGATGGATTCGGGGTTCCAGTTGGAGGATCCCTATCTGTTGGGGCAGGTCTCGGAATATGACGAGGACTGCACCAACCACATCCAGACGATCTTCCCGCAGTTGGTGATCCAGCAGATCCACAACACCTTGGTCTGCCGGCAGGTGCTGCCGAAGGCGCCAGGTGAGTTCGAGCTGATCTTCCATTTCTTCGGGTATGCCGACGATTCCGAGGAACTGCGTGAGCTGCGCCTGCTGCAGGCCAACCTCGTGGGTCCCGCGGGCTATATCTCGATGGAGGACACCGAGGTCACCGAGCTCGTTCAGGACGGCACCGTCCGCGATGGCGAGGCCACCTCCTTCCTCGGCATGGCGCTCGATGCGCCGCAGGAGCAGGAGACCAACATCACCGAGAACCTGATCCGCAATTTCTGGTCGGGTTATCAGAAAGTCATGGGGTACTGAGCAATGACCGACACACTGCAACCCACCGAGGTCGACCTCACACCGACCCCCGACCTGATGCTGTGGCTGGAGATCTTCGAGACCCAGTCCCGCTATTCCCACGCGATCGACGCCGATGACATCGAGACCTGGCCGTCGTTCTTCACCGAGGACGCGACCTACACGATCGTGTCGCGGGAGAACTATGAGCGCGGGCTGCCGGCGCCGATCCTGTATTGCCGCAACCAGGCGATGATGCGCGACCGCGTGGTGGCGCTGCGCAACGCGAACATCTATGAGGAGCACCGCTATCGCCACAGCACCCCGGGGCCGGTGATCGTCAGCCGTGACGGCGACACCGTGACCACGGAGATGAGCTACATCGTCGTGCGCACCGGGCAGAACGGCGTGGCCGAGGTCTACTCCGCCGGCAGCTACCACGACACGCTGGTGAAGACCGAGCAGGGCTGGCGCTACCAGGAGCGGAAAGTCATCTATGACACCTCCCGCGTCCTCACTCTGCTCGCCACCCCGATCTGAGGAGTCCCATGACGACGTGGCATGAAGTGATCACCCTCGAGGAGCTCGAGGACGAAGAGCCCACTCCCGTCCAGGTCGGCGGCACCCCGATCGCGCTGGTCAGGGTGGATGACGACGTCTTTGCCCTCCACGACGTCTGCACCCACGAGGTCGCGCCCCTGTCGGAGGGGTTCGTGGAGGACGGGTGCCTGGAGTGCCCTTTGCACCAGGGCTTGTTCGACCTCGCCACCGGCAAGGCGGTCAAGGAACCCTGCACGGTCGACGTGCAGACGTTCCCGACCCGTGTCGTCGACGGCAACGTGGAAATCGGGATCGAATAACAGGGTCGCTGGGGCCGGCGCGGGTCGTCGGCCCCGGTTGCCCGGTGCGGACGCGCAGAATTCACGGCCAGTGTCGTCATCTCAGAACCTGGCTAGGGGAAACGCCCTTGTGCCGGCAATGACCGTGGATTATGCGCAGAGGAGGAACCATGACCAACACGATCGTCATCGTCGGCGCGGGTCAGGCCGGAGGCTGGGCGGCGGCGACCCTGCGCAAGGAGGGGTACGCGGGGCGCGTCGTCCTCATCGGCGACGAGCCGCACCCGCCCTATGAACGCCCGCCGCTGTCGAAAGCCGTGCTGAAGGGTGAGGCGAAGCCCGAGCACACGCACGTGATGCCGGCGGACAAGTTCGCCGAACTCGACCTCGACTTCCGCCCCAAGACCACGGTGACCGCGATCGACCGGGCCCGTCACGAGGTCGAGCTGGCCGATGGCGAGCGCATCGGCTTCGACAAGCTCATCCTCGCCATGGGCGGCAGGGCCCGGGCACTGCCGGTGCCCGGCGGCGACCTCGACGGTGTCCTCACCCTGCGCACGCTCGCCGATGTCGAGCAGCTCAAGGACCGGCTGACCGAGGGCGCGCGGATCGTCGTCGTGGGTGGTGGCTGGATCGGGCTCGAGGTGGCGGCGACCGCGCGCCAGGCCGGTGCGGAGGTCGTGGTGGCCGAGGCGATGCCTCGGCTGTGCCAGCGCGCCGTACCCGAGGTGATCTCGGACTATTTGCTGCGATTGCACACCGGTCACGGTGTGGAGGTACGCCTCGGGGCGGGCGTCCAACAGATCGAGCGCGACGGCGACGGTCTGCGGGTCGAGCTGACCGACGGCACGTGGCTCCCGGCGGACACAGTGGTGGCCGGCATCGGGCTCGCGCCGCACCTGGAGCTGGCCGAGGCGGCCGGGCTGGAGCTGGATCAGGGCGTGGTCGTCGGCCCGGACACGCGCACGAGCGATCCGGACATCTTCGCCGCGGGTGATATCGCGGTCGCCGACAACCCGTGGGCCGGTGGCCGCATCCGGCTCGAGTCGTGGCAGAACGCCCAGGACCAGGGCATCGCCGCCGCCAAGGCGGCGCTCGGTCAGGAGGTCACGCATGAGCCGCTGCCGTGGTTCTGGTCGGATCAATACGACGTGAACCTGCAGCTCTATGGGATCGCGAAGCCCGAGCACACCGAGGTCGTGCGCGGGAACCCGGAGGACGGGGAGTTTCTCGTGTTCTTCCTCGACGGCGACAAGATGGCGGCGTCGATGGGCCCGAACGGTGGCCGCGATCTGCGGCTCACCAAGCGCATCATCGAACGCGGGATCAGTGTCGACGCCACGGCCCTGGCCGATCCAGCCACCCCGCTGCCGAAGCGCTGAAGTGCGCGTGGGGGTGTCGTCGGGTCACGCACTCACCAACTGCTGGAACGTAGCGAGATTCGCCGAGGTCGTGCGTCCCACCACCTCACCGGTCTGCGCGAGCCACCCGTCGGCATAGTCCCGCCCCGCATCGCGGAGCGAGTTCAGGAACGGCAGATGGGCGATCATCCGGCTCTCGGGGTTGAGCGCACCTGTGATCTCGGCGCCGTG